>CANSOY010000004.1 GCA_947648765.1 uncultured Clostridium sp. | reverse complement strand
AAAATTATAAAAGATATTGAAAATTTTAAATATTTCAAAAAAATTTAAAAAATTAAAAAAAAGTCGGTAAGTTTTATTAAAAAAATTCGCCTATGTGTGTAGCAACAAAAAAAGCTATGCACATTGACAATTTAATATATTAGTTACAAGTACTTTAACTAATATGGCAAGCTCCAAGAAGGCGAATGTTATGATTTTAATAAATAGCGACTATAACGAGGGAAAAAGCAAAGATTGGTAAATTTGTGTTGGCGATGATCCATATTAGCCATAATGATACTTCAGCTCGGCTTAGGTGTGATGCCAGAGGAGTTGCTCGGTTGTAAACGGAGAGGTAGAAATACCTATGAGAAAGATACTAATTTCACTTGTAACTATTTTTCAGTTATAAATGAAGGAGGTAATTTTGATGGAAAAACACAAATATAAAATTAATACATTAACAAGAAGGCAAGCAAAATCTTATACTGCTATTGCTTTGAGAAATTTATTAATAAGCAATAGTAACTTTACTGAAGAAGAAAAAAAGAAAATTATAAATAATGTAGTTGAAGAAATTGATGTTGTTATGAAAATATACGAAGGTCAAGATGCTACTTCTCTTGCATATAGTATTACTGAAAAATTAGATTCAAAGCTATAAATTTCAGTAATATTTTTTTTTATTTTTAATATTCTTAATTTAGGAGTAATTGAGAATGGAAAGAGAAGTTTATAACATTGAAGGTCAAGAGTATATTGTAATAACACAAACTAAAGAAAATACAAGCAATGATAATATTTATGACATTTTTGTTAGATATGCTTTAGAAAAAATTAACGAGAAAATACGATAACAGCTTTCTTTTTTGGGTTTGGATTTTATAAATAAATACTATATAATATGAATAACTGCAAAAGATTAGTTGTTATTCTTTTGAAAGGAGGGCAACTAATTTGAGTAATAGTTTATATAAAGTAGCAGGATATTTAAGATTATCAAGAGAGGATGGCGATAAAGAAGAAAGTGATAGTATAAGTAGTCAGAGAAGTATAATTACACGAAAAGTAGAAGAACTAGGAGAAGAATTTGAGTTAATTGATTTTTACATTGATGATGGTTATACAGGGTTAAATACTGATAGACCTTCATTTCAAAGAATGTTAGCAGATTGTGAAAAAGGTTTAATAAATGCTATTATTACAAAGGATTTATCAAGACTTTCAAGAAATAGCTTTGAGGCAAATTTTTATATAGAAAAATACTTTTTAGAAAACAATATAAGATATATTTCAGTTTTAGATAATGTTGATACATACATAAAAAATTCTAATAATGATATGATACAATTCAAAACTTTAATAAATGATTGGTATAGTAAAGACATTTCAAGAAAAGTAAAAAGTAGTGTTTGGGCTAGGAAAGATAAAGGTTTATTTTTAGCCTCGCTTGCTCCTTATGGGTATAGAAAAGATCCGAAGGACAAGAATCATTTAATAATAGTGCCTGAAAGAGCTATGATAGTAAAAAGAATATTTACTATGTTTGATAATGGTAAAACTTATAAATATATTGCAGATACATTAAAAAAGGAAAAAATATATTGCCCTCGGTTATTATGACTATGGAAATTCTAAGAGTGGCTCAGAGTATAATTGGAGAAGTGAGGCTGTAAAAAGAATTTTACAAAGTCAATATTATATTGGAAATACTGAATATGGAAAGAAACTTAATTTAAGTTATAAGTCTAAAAAAGTAAAACTTGTGCCTAGAGATGATTGGAAAATTGCATTAAATACACACGAGGCTATAATTGATAAAGCACTTTTTGATAGAGTACAAGTTAAAATAAATTTACGAAAAAAGGCTAAGAACAATAATAAGTTTGAATGGCTATTAAATGGATTAGTATATTGTAAAGAATGTGGCAATAAAATGACCTTAAAAATAAAAAGAGATAATTACGGCAATATAAGAAGTAAAATAATAGTATGTAGTTGTTCTTTGAAAAAAGGTAAAAATAGAGAATGTGAAAGAAAAAGTAAATCAATTAAGGAAGAAGTTTTAAGAAATATTATTACTTCAAGTATAACAAAAAAAGTTAATAATATTATTAATAATGAAAGACTTGAAGAAATAACACTTAAAGAATTTGAAAAATCAACTACCTATGTATTAGATAACCAAATAAAGATGTTAAATCAAAAATTATCAAAAACAGACACAGCTATAAGTTCTTTATATGAAGATTATTCAAACAATATTATTGAAGAAGAAGATTACAGAAGATTCTATCAATCTGAAGTAGAAAGAAGAAATACTTTAAAATCTGAAATAAACAAACTTATAAAACAGAGAGAAGAAAAACCAACAATAAGTAAAGATGAATTATTAGAAATCATTTCAAAATTAAAAAATATTGAAGATTGGACATCAGAAAAATTATCTGAACTTTTATACAATATTGAAATAAATAAAGATAATCAAATATTTATAAATTACAGATATGATGTTATAGGTAAACTATAATGAAAGAATACAAAGCAGGAATTTATTTAAGATTATCTAAAGAAGATGACAATCCTAATAACAGTATTTCAGCACAAAGAGATATAATTTTGAATTATGCTAGAAAAAATAATTTCAATGTTGTTAAAGAATATATTGATAATGGATGGTCAGGAATTTTAGACTCAAGACCTGCCTTAAATGAAATGATTTTTGATATTTTAAAAAGTAAAATAGATATGCTTATTGTAAAAGACTTATCAAGATTGACAAGAGATAAAAATAAAACAGGTTATTATACCGAGGTTTTCTTCCCTGATAATGATGTAAGATTTATAGCAATTAATGACTTTATAGATAGTGGAGAAAGATACGAAATAGATGATACAATTATGCTAAAAGGTATAATAAATCAATCCTACTTAAAAGATGTTTCTAAAAAAATCAAATCTGTAATAAAAAGCAAAAAAGAAGAAGGAAAATTTGTGCAACATTGTACTCCTTATGGGTATAAAAAAGATGAACAAGACAAATATAAATTGATTATAGATAATAATGTTGTAGATAATGTTAGACTGATTTTTAAAATGTATTTAGAAGGGTATTCTCAGGGACAAATAGCAAAAGAGCTAACTAAAAGAAAAATAGATACTCCCAAAAAATATAAAGGACAAAAAGTTAAAGTTAATGAGTGGCGAAATGATACTGTTGGAAGAATACTAAAAGATCCTTCTTATATTGGAGCATTAGTTTTAAATAAATTTGAAACAGATTATATTACTAAAAAAACAAAAAAGACTCCTAGAAAGGATTGGATTATAAAAGAAGATACACACGAGGCTATAATTGATAAAGAAACATTTTATAAAGTTCAAGAAATGCTTAAAAGTAAATACTATAAACCTAAACAAGAATATAAATATTTGTTAAAAGACTTAGTGTTTTGCAAAGAATGTGGATCAAGGATGCAGTATAAAAGCAGAGCTAGAACGAAAATACATAATAAACGATTAGCAAATCCTCAGAAATGTTGGTATTATAAATGTAGAATGGTGTATAGATTTCCTAGTATATGTGATAAAGGTTATACAATCTCTGAAAAAGTCTTAAATAATATTGTTACTTCAACACTTAATAAAAAATTATCTGTATTTAACTTTGAAGAAAAGTTAGAAAAAGTAATTGCAGAATATAAAAAGAATAATGATAATTATAAAATGCAATTAAAATTACAGAATCAAAAGCTAAAACTTGAAAATGATATAAGAATTTTATATAACAAAAAATTGGAACAAAATATTAACATTGAAGAATTTAAGAATCAATATGCTACATTAAAATCTAAAGAGAAAGAAATTGAAAATAAAATAGAAGAACTAAAAGAAGAAAATAAAGACAAAATATCTATTGAAAAATTAGTAAGCATTGTAAAAGAATTTAAAACAGCTGAAAATTTTGACAATAATATAATGAAACAATTAATAAATAGAATTGAAATAGGCGAAGATAAAACGGTAAGTATTATCTTTAATTTTTAGAAATTTTAGGGTTATTGAAAAGCGACTTGGCGACGAGGGAGCACGAAGTAGTCGTGGTACAACCGAGGCAGAAACCAATTTGAAGATAGCAAAAAAACTCCAAAATCTACTAGAGCAGAGTGGTGCAACAGTAATCTTAACAAGGTCGGATGAAAACGCTATCTATGACGCAGAGGAAAGTAGTCTTCGCCAAAAGAAAGTGTCAGACATCCATAACCGTGTCAAGATTGGAAATGAAAGCAGTGCAGATATTTTTGTATCCATCCACTTGAACAAGATACCACAACAGCAGTATTGGGGCTGGCAATGTTTCTACCAACTGGGCAATGACAAAAGTATCAAACTTGCCAAAAGTGTGCAAAACAATCTGAACGAAGCCATTCAGCGAGAAAACAAACGTGTCCCAATGAAATTAGACAATGTATATATTATGAAGCATGTCGAAATTCCAACAACTATTGTGGAATGTGGTTTCTTATCTAATCCAGAAGAGGAACAAATGCTATTAGAAGATACTTACCAAGAAAAATTGGCTTGGGGAATATATAACGGAATTATGGAATACTTTTGTGAAAACGAAAACAAGAGCAACGATTGACAAATAGTCGTTGCTTTCTTTCATTTTGTGCGAAAAATGCTATGCGTAAAGGAAAATGAGGTTTTTTGCTGTTTTGTTACACATTTGTCAACAAAAAGTAATATATCCATCAAAAAAGAGGGAAAAAGTCCTTCCGTAGAGCAAAAAAACATACCCTTTCCAACCTTTCTCAAAACAGGAAAACATTACTATTGCAAGTATAGAAGAAAGTTTGTAAGATAGAAATAAGATATTCGATTGAAAGAATAGGGGAAGCGTATGAGCAAAAACAAGCAAAAGAAAAACCAAATGAAAACCATGCTTTTAGCCACCACTGCACTCACATTTGTGATGGGGTGGAATTTATCGACGGCAAGTTATGCACAAGAAGGATACATCTCCGAAGAAATGGCACAAAAAGCATTGCGAGAAGCAGGGATTGAAGGAAGTGGAACTTCGTTAAGTATCCCTGTCCACTATAACGAGGAACGTAGCAATTTCTCATTTGAAAGTGCGAGAAGTCTACGTGCACTGGCACCACAGTATTCGTCCAAAAACAATACAGTGGGCGTAAAAGACCAACAAGAAACTGGTTCATGCTGGGCGTTTTCAGCGACAACCTCAATGGAACACTATCGCTACAAATATGGAGGAAAAACAGATGTATTTTCGCCAAAACACATTGAATATGCAACTTCAAACAAATATGCAGACGGAACCACAACAGGAGCAGAGCAATATTCAGACTGTGTATACAACCGTAAGGTAAACGGTGGAGGAAACTCATACCAATCCATGTCATATATGACATCCGGAACAGGTCCAGTGCTTGAAACAAATATGCCATTTACTTCTCCCAATAACAAGATAAACATATCTGCACTCAATGTGCCAAAAGCCAATGTGGAAGTAGGAAAATATATTATATTACCGAAAATTGCAAAAACCATTTCTTCTGGTAGCGTTACCTATTCAGACGGAAGTAGAGAACTAACAAGCAGTGAAGTAACAGCAAGGCGTAACGAGATTAAATCTGCGATTGTGGCTTATGGAGCAGTAGAGTCTACAACATATGCTAGTGGTAGTGAGTATTACAGTAATAATTTACACGCATATTTTTGTGATGATGTAACCAAAGGTAGCGACCACGCCATTACCATTGTTGGTTGGGACGATAACTATGCTGTTACCAACTTTAATTCAGCACATCGACCATCTACACCAGGAGCATATATTATTCAAAACTCGCATGGTACTAATATTTACGACAATGGCTACCTATACATTTCTTATGAAGATGTCAATATTGAAAGAGTCGTTGTGGCTTTTGCAGAAATAAAAGATAAATCCTATGACTATATCTACCAATATGATAACCTTGGAACGAATTTCCCTTTGTATCCTTCTGAGGCAGCCGAAGACAAACAAGCAAGACAAACGGTATATGCAGCCAATGTCTTTACGAGAAAAACAACAGAAAAAGAAACCCTTTACCAAGTTGCTGTTAATACCATGGCAGAGGAAGATGTAGAAATCTATATCGTTCCAAACTATACCGGAACGGCTAGTCTTGCTATAAGCAGTGCAACCAAAGCAAGTGCGAAAGTTCATTTGCCACCAGGCTACCAAACCATTACTTTAACAACACCAATCAATCTAACAGGTAACAAGTTTGCGGTTATTGCAAAATTTACGAATAGTGTAGAAGCAAGCATACCACTCGAAGTAAATTACCTTTCTAATAATGCTGTGGGAGATGATGGACAATCCATTATCCCACAATGGGATAATGCAACTGGGAATGCAGGAGAATCTTTCTATACCTTAGATGCAACCGGAAATGCAGGTTGGTTTGATCTCCATGATGCTTTCCTTGACACAAACGTTGGTATCAAGGCCTTTACGACAACTGAACAAGAGCAACCAGTAACACCAGGTATTACATTTGGAACCAATGGAAATACGACTTATGCAAGAAGCGCAAGCACGACTGTTACAACAGATATTGCCAATACGAAGACATTAAAATATCTATGGGCACAAAGTACCACACAACCAGAGGCAGCGTCCTTTACACAAACCTTTACCAATGGGCAAACCATTACAAAGTCTGATGGAAGTGGAGATTGGTACTTATGGATACAAGTAACCAATACAGCGGACCAAATAACCTATGCTTGCAGTAATAAGTTCCGTTTAGATAACCAAGTGCCAGCAAAACCAACTATTACAGGCGAAAATGGCATTACAAGTGGAAAATTTACAACCGAAAACATTACCCTACAAGTACAAGGACAAGCCCCACTTAGTGGACTTCAAAAATATCAATTTAATGTAGACGATGGAGCAGAGTGGGTAGATTTAGCATTAAATAACGCAAAATTAAGTTACACTGATGAGGGAAGACATACGGTAAAAGTTCGTAGTGTCAGCAATGTTGGCATTATCGGAACCGTTTCAGACCCATTTATCGTCGGAATTGACCGTACACCACCAGTACTAAATTTAGTCGATGGACAAACTTATGAAACATTAAAAATTACTTTTACAGATGTTTCAAGATTAACCGTAACCATGCACCGTAACCAAGTACCGATTGATGAATTCAAAGAGGGTGACACCATTACGGAAAAGAATGTATATCGTATTCGTGCAACCGACGAATGTGGTCATTCAAATTTATGGGTATTCCGTTATAACGCAGATAACACGGTAACCTTTGATAAAACAGGACCAACTGTAACTTTTGGAACCAATGGAAGCACCATTTTCCGCAAAACACAGAACACAATGGTAACCGTTACAGACGATATGGATGCAGATGTTACAACATATAAATACTTATGGAAGCAAGGAACCGTACCACCAGCCAAAACAGATTTCAAGCAAACTTTCCCAAGTGGTAGCATGCTTTCCCAGAAAACAGGTACCGGAACCGATTGGTACTTATGGATTTATGCAAAAGACACCCTAGGAAATGAAACAATGACAAAAACCAATCCATTCTACCTAGATAATACACCACCAACGAAACCAACAATAGAATTGAATGTACAAAATGGAGGCAAGACAAAAGGACCAGTTCGTATCAAGATTAGTGGGGGAACAGCTCTTTGTGGAATTCAAAAATATCAATACAGTTATGATGGGGTAACTTGGAAAAATATATCCATGGGAGTTACCAATACGATTTCTACCAAAGGAAAACATACCGTAAAAGCAAGAGCAGTTAATACATTAGGAGCAACGGGAGAATATGCCGAAGTGTCATTTGAAATTGTAGAAGATACAGGAGTTGACCCAAACCCAGGCGGCGAAGAACCAGGTGGCGAAGAGCCGGGAGGAGAGCAGCCGGGAGGAGAACAGCCGGGCGGCGAAGAACCAGGTGGCGAAGAGCCAGGAGGAGAACAACCAGGAGGAGAACAACCAGGAGGAGAACAACCAGGAGGAGAAACACCAGGTGGACAACAACCAGGACAAAATCCAGGTGGAAGCTCTGGAAATAGTGGAAATGGAAGTAGTGGTCAAAAACCAAATGGTGGAATTACCATTGGTTCTGGAAATGGCACTACCAGTTCAGGAGGCTCACAAAATAGTGGAAGTGGAACATCAAATCTTCCAACTGGCACACAAGGAAATCTAGACAATACGAAAAAGCCAGGCATCATTCCACAAACAGGTGAAAGTTTAGCACTCAACATTGTTATCCGTACCTCTATTTTACTAGTAGCGGCAGCAGCCATTGCTATTTATGAAAAAATTATTCGTATCGATAAAAGAAAATAAAAGGTTTTTATAAAGAAAAGAAGTATGAACGAGCTCATACTTCTTTTTCATGCGCTAAGATAAAGTGCACTTTATCTAAATGTTCATACAATCTTTGGTATAAATATCCACAAATTGGAGAACCTATTGTTAAAACGAAAAACAAGGAGTGGAATATTTTGAAAGAAACTCGAAATCTATATATCCAAGGAGCAGTCTTAGAAAAGGGACAAATGGAAGACCACTTAGAAAAAATTGCTTCTGACCATGTACTCAAAAGTTCTTCGGATAAAAATACATATCCGATCCCACGTGTGAGAGACAATTTCATAGCAATTACAGAGGTATATAACCTACTCAATGACCAAATGAAACGAAAAATTCCCATTCATCCAGCAGGAGAATGGATACTAGACAACTACTATGTCGTTGAAAAGACGGTTAAAACCATTGTGAAAGACCTATCGCCACAGAAATATGCCAAATTCAATGGAATTGCAAGCGGACCATATACTGGGTTTGCTCGTATCTATGTATTGGCTTGTGAAATTGTGGCATGCACGGACGCGAATATTAACCGCATCAACCTTTACCAACTGCTCGAAGCCTACCAAAGGAAAAAAGACCTTAGTATGGAAGAAATCTGGTCGATTAGTCTTTTCTTAAATATTGCACTCATTGAAAATATCCGCCGTATTGCTGAGAAAATCTACACGGCACAAGTCCAAAAAATTCGTGTCGAAGAAATCCTAAGCAAAACCATTGAACAAGGCGAAGAAAACACCGTTAAACTGAACCACCGTACAGAATACAAAAAAAGACTAGCCAAAGAAGATGAACTCAAATATTCTTTTATTGAATATTTATCTTACCGTTTACGCAAATATGGTAAAAAAGCCTATCCATATTTAGGTGCACTCGAAGAAATTACCAACAAACTAGGAACTGACGTTTCTTCTGTTATTAAAAAAGAACACTTTGAAGTAGCCATTAACAAAGTATCCATGGGAAATTCTATTACCAGTATGAAAACCATTCAAAGAGTGAATTTCTTAGAAATCTTTGAAAAACTAAATTCGGTGGAAGAAATCCTAAAGCAAGACCCAAGTGAAGTCTACGAAAAAATGGACTTCTCGACCAAAGAATGGTACCGAAATGTCATCAAAAAACAAGCCAAAAAGAGCCACGTTTCTGAGATCTATTTTGCAAAAAAGGCTTTAGAACTTGCTAGCAGAGAAAACATAAGCGAAGTACAAACCCATATTGGATATTATCTCATTGACGATGGACTACCAGAATTGCTAAGCCGAATTCGAGGACAACAAGTAACAAGGTTTTCCAAAGACAAAAAAGTGGTGCTTTTTTTAAGCACGCTCTTCCTCGTATCGCTAGGTGTTTCTAGTCTTCTTGGATGGACGTGGTACCAAAAAAGCCACCAGATATGGCTTGGTATTGCTTTTGCTGTGCTTTGTTTTCCGGTGGTACAACAAGGCATAAAATTGCTGGTACAATATTTGCTTAGTAAAGTTGTAAAACCACGTCGTATTCCAAAATTAGATATGCAAAATGGCGTGCCAGAAGAATATGCTACTTTTATTGTTATCCCAACTATCTTAGACAAACCAGAAAAAGCAAAAGATTTCCTCCAAAAGTTAGAGGTTTTTTATCTTTCCAATAAAAGTGAGAATGTATATTTTGCCCTATTAGGAGATTGTACCGCCAGTACAAGAGCAGAAGAACCAGTCGATAGCAAAATCATTCAAACAGGGCGAGAAATGGTAGAAAGGTTGAATCAAAAATATGCAGAGAATACCATGCCGAAGTTCTACTTTTTCTATCGTAAGCGTACTTGGTGTGAAGGAGAAGAATGTTTTTTAGGTTGGGAACGAAAACGAGGACTGCTAACTCAATTTAATGAAGCAGTACTAGACGGAAACCTAGAAGGGTTTGCCTATGCTAGCAAAATTCCCAAAGTAAGATATATCATTACACTGGATGCCGATACAGATTTAGTGCTAGGAACTGGGCTAGAACTCATTGGAGCAATGGGACATATCCTAAACCATCCACAATGCAACCAAGAAGGAACACGTGTTACCAAAGGGCATGCCCTCTTACAACCACGTATTGGAATTGATTTAGAAGCCAGTATCTTAACCAACTTTGCAAAAATCTTTGCTGGAAGCGGAGGAGTAGACTCGTATACCAACGCTATTTCCGATGTATACCAAGATAATTTTGAAGAAGGCATTTATACTGGAAAAGGCATTTATGATGTAACCGTCTTTTCAGAGGTCCTACAGGGGAAAATACCAGAAAATGTAGTACTCAGCCATGACCTACTCGAAGGAAGCTACTTGCGTTGTGGACTTGCCTCAGATATTCTCCTCATGGACGGCTATCCGAAAAACTATTTATCCTACCAAAAACGAGCCATGCGCTGGTTACGAGGAGATTTCCAAATCAGTCGATGGTTATGTAGAAAAGTGAAAAATGAGGAAGGCGAATGGATTGTTAATCCACTCAATTTGCTGTCTAAGTATAAGATATTGGACAACCTACTTCGTGGTATTACTCCCATCTTTTTTGTGGGACTGCTTGTCTGGATTAGCCTTTTTTCCATCTGGCAAGGACAGATGCTAGGAGGTTACTGGATTTTCTTTTGTCTATGGTTCGTGTTACCATCTCTACTAGACTTATTAGATTTCTGTATGTACCAAAAAGATGGACAAAAGAACCGCAAGAAATTCACCCAAACTTATGGAATTGTGCGTGCTAGCATTTACCGTGCAATACTAGGAATTGGAGCCCTACCAGACCAAGCTTGGAACCATCTAAAAGCCATTACAAAAACCATTTACCGAATGGTAAAACAAAAAAAGCATCTATTAGAATGGACAACCGCAGAAGAGGCAGAAAGAAGTTGTAAAACTAATTTAGCAAGTTACTATCAAGCCATGAGTGCAAATTTAGTAGCAAGCATCCTATGCCTTGGTGCAGGTGTATTATTCCTTTCGCCAATCTTTCTTGGCTTCGGCGTTTTCTGGTTTTGTATCCCAGCAGTATATTACCAAATTGGGAAAGAAGTGGAACAAAAAAATGCCTTAGAAGCGCTAAACAAAGACGAAAAAGAGCATCTGCTAGAAGTCGGGAAACGTACTTGGCAATTCTTTCGCGACCATTTGAACGAACAAGGCAACTATTTACCACCAGATAACTACCAAGAAGACCGAAAAGAAAAAGTTGCTTACCGTACCTCACCAACGAACATTGGACTTGCTTTGTTGGCAGTTGCTAGTAGTTATGACCTAAAGTGGGAAGATGCAAATTTTGTTTTGAACTTGTATGAAAAAATGTTTCCTTCCATTGAGAAACTACCAAAATGGAATGGCCATTTGTATAACTGGTACAATATTCAGACCTTGACGCCACTTTCTCCCAAATACATTTCGGCTGTAGATAGTGGAAACTTTGTGGGGTATTTATATGTACTAAGAGCATTTTTGGAAGAATTGAAAAATAGCCATCCAGACCAAAAAGAAAGAATAGAAGCCTTAGCAAGCCAAGCGGATAGATGGATTACGGGGACAGATTTTACACCGCTCTATAGCAAAGAAAATCGCTTGCTTTCCATTGGCTATGATGTAGAAGAAAATCGTTTAACCGACTCATACTATGACCTACTTGCGTCAGAAGCAAGACAAGCAAGTCTAGTTGCGATTGCGAAAAAAGATATTCCACAAAAACATTGGCAGAACCTATCCAAAACTTTAACTGTATTAGATGGCTACAAAGGGCTCATTTCTTGGTCAGGAACCTCGTTTGAGTATTGGATGCCAAATGTCAATATTCCGAAATACCCGCTAAGCTTATTAGATGAGTCCTGCAAGTTTATGGTGATGAGCCAACAAATGTATGCCCATAAACTCGGTATTCCTTGGGGTATTTCCGAAGCGGCATTTCATTTGAAGGATTTATATAACAATTACCAATACAAAGCATTTGGAATTCCGTGGCTGGGATTAAAACGAGGGTTAGCAGATGAAATGGTGGTATCTTCCTATGGCAGTATTTTAGCAGTTACAGACTATCCAAAAGAAGTCGTGAATAACCTCAAACGCTTGCAAGAATGTGGCATGTTTCAAAAGTATGGATACTATGAGGCAGTAGACTTTACGCCAACAAGACTACGTAAAAATAGAGCATATGAATTAGTGAAAACATATATGGCACACCATCAAGGCTTAATTTTGCTTTCGATTAACAACTTATTTTCAAACAACATCCTACAAAAAAGAATGATGGCAAACCCAGAAATACAATCCGTCAAAATCTTGCTACAAGAGCGTATGCCAGAAGAAGTGGTGATTACTAAAGAGGAAAAAGAAAAGGTAGAGAAAATGAAGCCAGTAGATTATGACGCATATAGTGAAAGAACCTACCTTACCTGTAATCCAAATCGTAATTTATCCAATACGATAGCAAATCAAGCCTATACCATTGTTACAAACCAAACAGGGACAGGGTATAGCAAATACAAAGATATTCAGATTAATCGTTATCAAGAAACAGACGAGGAAAACCAAGGGATTTTCTTTTATCTCAAAAACGAGAAACGAAAGAAAACCTGGTCTTCCGCCATTTTGCCACAGATTGCTCTACCAGACAAAGTGAAAATTACCTTTTTCCCAGATGGAGACAAATGGATGCGAACCGATGGCAATTTAGAAACCACTTTGCGTATTGGAATTGACCCAAGTGAGCCAATCGAAATCCGCAGGTTAGAAGTTACCAATCATGGAACACAAACCGAAACACTAGAAGTAACAGGATTTTTTGAACCAATTTTATCAACAGCAAAACAAGACCAAGCCCATAAGGCATTTAACAACCTATTCTTAAGATACCAATACCAAGAAGAAATGGAAACCTTGGTATTGGAGAGAAAAGCAAGGCAAGAAAGTGAAGCTAGCGTGAAATTAGCGGCTATGCTCTTTACAGAAGCACCATGTATTGGAAAATTGGAATTTGAAATTGACAAAGAAAAGTTTTTTGGAAGAGGGAATCTGGGTATTCCGAGGGCAGTCCAAGAGTCGAAAGCCTTGGAAAGCCAAGTAGGCTACACGGTAGATCCGATTGTTGCGATGAAACGTATGGTAACCATTGAACCAGAAAAGACCGTTTGTCTAGACTTTGTGATTTACACCGAGGAAAGTAGCGCATTTCGCTTAGAAAAATTAGCACCGTATCGAAACGCAGACTATATCCAAAAACAATTTGAATTATCGCGAGCTAAAACAGAAGCGGAGAACTTGTATTTAGGGATTAAAGCGCGAGAATTAAATTTGTATCAACGATTGTTGTCTCATTTGCAACGATCAAGTCTATTAAAACAAGCAAGCAAACTTCCAAAAGTAATCTCAGCAGAAAGTACAAAACTCTGGAAATATGGAATTTCAGGAGATAGTCCAATTTTACTTGTGAAGATCAGTCAAATGGCAGACCGAGAAGTGTTAGAAGATGTCCTCAAAGCCTATGAATATTACCGTTTGAAAAATATTTTAATGGAACTGGTTATTCTAAATGAGGAAAAAGAAAACTATGAAGGCTATGTGCGAGATGCCATCTTAAACGCCATTTCAAATCGCAATCTATTATATCTGCAAAATCAAAGAAATGGTATCTTTGTCCTCAATAATATTCAAGACCAAGAAGATAAGGAAATCTTGGCTTTTCGTGCTAATTTCATCGTGGATTGCCATGAAGGAGCATTAGAAGAACAATTAAATGAAATGGAAGAGGAAACAGCAACACATCATGGTAGTACACGAATGGAAAACAAAGAAAAACAAACATTTTTATTAGAAGAAGACAAAACCAAAGATTTACCAGTTGAAGAAGGTTTGTATGAGAATGGGTATGGGCATTTTAGCAAAGACGGCAAGGAATACCAAATTTGTGTATCGAAAAATGAGCGTACTCCAACCGTATGGAGTCATGTGCTTGCCAATAAAAAGTTTGGCAGTATTTTGACCGAGTCCATGGGCGGATACACGTATTACAAAAATTCACGCTTAAATCGTTTAACTGCATGGAACAACAATGGCGTAACCGATGTACCATCGGAAGTTGTATATTTCCTAGACGAAGACCAAAAAGCCATGTGGAGTTTAGGCTTAAATCCGATGCCAGATGAGCGTAAATACCAGATTACCTATGGGTTTGGATATGCCAAATATGCCCATAGTAGTCAGCGGAATGGAGCAGGAAATGTTAGTCTTTGTACCGGAGCAAGACACTGTCAAAGTACAGGTACTAACCTTGAAAAATCAAGAGCCGAAAAAACGCAATTTGAAACTCATTTACTATATCAAACCAGTATTAGATGAAGAAGAAAGTAAATCCCACACCTTTTTTGAATTAACGGAAGAAGCAACTAAGCATGGTATCTTGTTTGAAAATAAGGTACAAATGGATGGCAAACAAGTAGGATATGTGGCTTCTAGCCAAACCATTCAATCCTACACGGGAAATCGTTTTTCTTTTTTTGGAAATGGCAGTTTAGATTCGCCAGAAAGTTTAGCCAAAGGCTATCTCGATGGCGAAAATGCACTGTTCCGAGAAGGCAGAATTGCCATCGAAGTGCGGAATTACGATAGAGGCTTTTGAAGAAAAGAAACTTGTCCTATTGCTAGGCTGTGAAGAAAATAAAGCAGATATTTCAAAACAGATTGAAAAATACACGGATTTCGCAATTTGTATGGAAGAATATCGCAGAGTAAAGCATAACTGGGAAGAAATACTAGGAAGGGTGCAAGTCAAAACACCATCTGAGTCTACCAATTTGCTACTCAATGGGTGGTGTATGTATCAGACGATTGCTTCTCGTATGCTAGCCAGAAGTGGCTATTACCAATCTGGTGGTGCCTTTGGCTTCCGTGACCAGTTGCAAGACTCGCTTTCCCTTCTATATTTTCAGCCAGATAAGACCAAAGAGCAAATCTTGAAGCATGCAAGTCATCAGTTTCCAGAGGGAGATGTAGAGCATTGGTGGCACGAAGAAACAGGAAGGGGAATTCGTACCAGATTTTCAGATGATTTATTGTGGTTACCATATGTGGTATGCCAATATGTACAATATACCGGAGATAAAAGCATTTTAGAGGAAATGGTACCATATCGTGCTGGAGCACCTTTACCAGAAGGGGTAGACGAAAAATATGATGCCTATCCACTAACAGAACAAGTAGGAAGCATTTATGAGCATTGCCAGAAAGCGATTGCAAAAGGCTACAACTTAGGTGAGCATGGGCTTCCAAAGATCGGTTCTGGGGACTGGAACGATGGAATGAATACGGTTGGAAACAAGGGAAAAGGAGAGAGTGTCTGGCTTGGATTTTTCCTCTATACGGTTTTAGACCAGATGCAAAGCCTATGCCAAGAAAGAGGCGATACGAAACAAGCAGAAGATTATGCACAAAAGAAGGAGTTTTTGAAAAAGAACTTAAATCAAAATGCTTGGGATGGCAGTTGGTATAAACGAGCCTTTACAGACGAAAACCAAGAATTGGGAAGTCGCCAAAATACAGAATGCAAAATTGATAGCATTTCGCAATCGTGGTCTGTTATTTCTCGCGCAGGCGATAATGATAAGCAATATATCGCGATGGAAAGTCTGGAGCGTTATCTCGTCAAAGAAGATTTAGGATTGATTAAATTGCTAGACCCACCATTTGAAAACAGCGAATTAGAGCCAGGATATATTAAGTCGTACTTGCCAGGAACGAGGGAAAACGGTGGACAATATACCCATGCGGCTATGTGGTGCATTATTGCAGAGTGTATGCTAGGCTTTCCAGAAAAAGCATTTGCGTATTTTCAAATGCTAAATCCGATTGAGCATACCAAAACCAAAGAAGCAGCAAACCGATACAAGGTAGAACCCTATGTTATGCCAGCAGATATATATGGCATTGGAAATCTAGCCGGAAGAGGTGGCTGGACTTGGTATACTGGTTCGAGCAGTTGGGCTTTTTTAGCAGGCATTCGCTATTTATTAGGACTGAAAATTGAAAAAGAAGTGCTTATGCTAGAACCTTGTATTCCAAAAGAGTGGAAAGAATATGAAATTCATTTCCGTTATGGGGAAAGTATTTATCATATTAAGATACAAAATCCGAACCAGAATCAAACAGGGCCAGGAACATGGACTTGCAATGGGGAGGATGTGCCAGATAAGCAAATTCATTTGAACCAACAAGGTGGCATTTACCAAATTGAAATTGTGTTATAAACAAATAGAAAGCATCTAGCTTGAGGCTAGATGCTGTTCTTTTTAGAAAATAAAAGGGGATGTTTTTCGTTGATTATCTCAACTTGAATATAATATACCATTCGTTTTTGCCCATTGTGTGAATTTAGTGTGCTTTTTTGAAAAAAATTAAAATTTTTCTTTTTATGGTTGTTCAGAAAGTGTTATTATAATCTCTTTCTCTTCTCCAGAGCGGTTTACAACAAGTGTTATTTCATCGCCAATTTTATGCGTATTTTTAATGGCATTTAATTCGTTCATAGTTTTGACATCTTTTCCATCAAATTTAATAATGACATCACCGATGCGAAGGTCTGCTTTTTGAGCAGCAGAAAAATCTTCAACACTTCGGATATAAATACCTTCTACTAAACGATAACGTTGTGCTTCTTGCTTACTTAAATCAAGTCCAGAAATACCCATATATGGTCGTTTTACTTTGTTGTATTGAATGAGTTGCTCGGCAATTTCTTTGGCGTCATTGACTGGAATAGCAAAGCCAAGACCTTCTACACCAGTTCCTGAAACTTTTAAGAAATTAACACCAATGACTTGTCCTTTGGCGTTTACTAAAGCACCACCACTGTTCCCAGAGTTGATCGCAGCATCGGTTTGAATTAAAGAATAGGTAATACCGTCTGAGTCAGTTATCTCACGATTAACAGCACTTACAATACCACTGGTAACACTGCTTTCCATACCAAGTGGGTTACCAACAGCCATTGCAAATTCACCGACTTGTACCGTACTAGAATTGCCAAGTTCAGCCGCTGGAAGACCAGTTTTTTCAATTTTAATAACAGCAAGGTCTGTCTGCTCATCAGTTCCAATAATCTTTCCTTCAAAAGGTACTTCCTCATTGTGCAAGTATACGGTTACCTTATTGGCTTTCCCCACTTCATAAAAGGAAGAAGTGCTAGTCGAATTAACGACATGGTTGTTGGTTAAGATATAGCCATCTTCACGAATAATGATGCCAGAGCCCTCTGCTTTTGCTGTAGAAGTACTGTTACTAAAAGGCGAATTGATGGAATATTCTACCGTAATTCCTACAATGGAAGGTTGTACTTTACTTGCTACACCAATTCCTGTCTCGGATAAATTGGAAAGAGATACGAGACTCTTATTCTCCGAAAGGATATTGTTAATTGGATTGGAAACACTGGTTGTCGTTTGCGATTGGGTATTGGCTCCTAATATCTCGACCAAACGGCTACGAACAGATGGAACATACAAGCAAGAGCCGAGAACTACAACAGTACCAAGTAATCCACTAAAGAAAGGGAGTACAACTTGTGTACCAAAATGTGTGCTAGAAGATTTTTTCTTCTTTGGGGCTTCCTCCGAAAAGGTATAATTGGTCGAAGTACCAGCCTTTACGGTCTTGAACTCTGAACTGTCTGTTTGCTTTTTCGTTGTTTTTGGATTTAGATTTTCTTTGTTTTCCATTTCATTCCTCCTAATGTTCTTTCTATATAATATACTAAATTTTTGTATTATCATACAACAGAAATGTGAAAAAAATATGAAAATTCAAAGGATTTTTCAAAAAATAGAAAAAGATTGCGAAAAAACAGATAAATCGATATAATAAGAAAAAAGAACGAATGAGGAAGAAAAATGGAACCAAAGAAACGAATCCAACGACTTTAGGAAAGATGGCAAAATTAATGCTTGTAACGATTGGCGCGTGGGCAGTTGTGTATGCCATTTACTATTTTGGCTATCACGTAGATTTTACTGTTGTAGAATGTGTTAAAGTAATTTTGGCTATGCTTGTAGAACCAAAGAAAGTACTCCTTTCTCATTTATGGTTTCTACCATTTCTCGTTTGCAATAAGATTCTATTTACATGTATTTTCCATTTGGTAAGGAAATTAGGGAAAGAAAAGCATACACTTATCCTAGTAGGAATTGCTTGCCTTGTATTATCCATCATTGGCTATTTGTTTGGTATATTTCAATGGTATCTGCCATTTCGACTAGATGTAGCAATGACCTGCCTATTCCTTACTTTCTTGGGCTATCTTGCTAAGAAAAAAGAGTTATTACCAAAACTTTGCAAGCCAAAAGTAATCTTGGTACTTTTTCCAATTTGGCTTTGCTTAGTGCTCGTTTTACCATATACGGATATTGCAACAAGAAAATATGGCTTTTTCGGGAGTGGACTTTTCAATGCGGTTTGTGGTACCATATTAGTATGTGCACTGTCCAAGAAAATCGAGGAAAAGTTGCCAAAACTAACCAAGAGTCTTGCGTTTTGCGGAAAATATTCTTTATCTATTCTGGTTTTCAATTTTATCGAATATAAAGTGATATTTCCAATCAAATATGTAGAAGAGCCAATCCGAACAGCAATCATTGCATTGCTACAAATTGTAATTGCCATTGTTGCAACCGTTATCATGCTTGGCTTACAAGAACAAATACGAAACCAATTAACGAGGAGGAAAGAAACATGAAAAATGAAAAAGGAATGGGAGTAATTATGCTCATCCTATGTGTGCTACTCATTATTGCTGTTATTGTCCTATTCTTTCATTTTACGAAACGAACAGTAACAGATAATGGGCTAGAGACCATTAAAACAAATATGCTTAAAATTCAAAGCAAAATTAAAATGATTGATGGTTCTGTCAAAATGAATTCCGAGGAAAACTCCTTCAAAGGAACCAAAGTATCTGAATTAAAAGACGACCCAGAAATTCAGCGCATGATAGAAGGTGGCATCTTTGGCGAAGAAGTAGACGAATATTATCGCTTAGGACGAGAAGAGTTAGACGAGATGGGATTAAACAGTATCCCACTCAAAGAAAACCAATACTATTTTGTGCACTATGGCATGAAAGATGTCATTACAAATGAAGAGGTAAAAGATAAAGAAGGAAAAGTGTACCATACATTATCTGAATTAACCGAGGACTATTACAGCAATCCAGGAGAGGAAGAATAACCAGAAAATGAAGGAAAAAGAAGAGTTACGCCTAAACGAACTAAAAAAAATGGAGCAAGGATATTTTGACCAAGGAATGGAGTATCTTTGTGGGATTGATGAAGCAGGAAGAGGACCACTAGCTGGTCCTGTTGCTGTTGCAGCCGTAATTATGCCAAAAGACTCGAAAATCGAGGGAGTCAATGATTCCAAAAAAGTATCCGAAAAGAAAAGAGAATTACTGTATGACCAGATTATTGCAGAAGCAATTAGTTATTCCATTGCTCTAATTGACGAAAAAGAGATTGACCGTATCAATATTCTAAATGCTACCAAAGTAGGAGTAACGACTGCTATTCAAGGACTAAGCGTGAAATCAGACCGTATCTTAGTAGATGCCCTAACCGGAATCGATACTTGTGGTGTTCCTTACGATTCCATTATTAAAGGAGATGCGAAATGCTATAGCATAGCAGCTGCCTCCATTTTGGCAAAAGTAACCAGGGATCGCATTATGCGTCAAATGGACGAAAGATATCCTGTGTACGGGTTTGAAAAACACAAAGGATATGGAACAGCAGCACATATTCAAGCTATTCGAGAACACGGACTCTGTCCAATTCACCGTAGAAGTTTTACCAAAAATATTGTAAGATAAACAAAGGAGAAATCGATGAATATTCAAGAAATCATAGCAAAGAAACGAGATAAACAGGTACTTTCGAAAGACGAGATTGCATATTTTGTACATGGTTATACCGAAGAAACTATTACCGATTATCAAGCAGCAGCACTTATGATGGCCATTTATCTCAACGGAATGAATGAAGAAGAAACCACGAATTTAACAATGGAAATGGCATATTCTGGTGATGTGCTAGATTTATCTTCTTTTGGAACGGTTGTAGACAAACACTCAACTGGAGGAATTGGAGATAAAGTTAGCCTTATTTTGATGCCAACCATTGCAGCTCTTGGGGTTCCTGTTGCTAAAATGTCTGGAAGAGGGCTTGGCTATACCGGAGGAACCATTGACAAACTTGAGGCCATTCCAGGATACCGAACTGGGATTGAAGTAGAAGAGTTTTTAGCCAATGTGCAAAAAATTGGAATTAGTTTAATCGGACAAACGCTTAATCTAGCACCAGCAGATAAAAAGCTCTATGCTTTACGAGATACCATTAGTTGTACCGAAAGTATTCCACTGATTGCATCTAGCATTATGAGCAAAAAGATTGCTGCAGGAGCTAGCAAGATTGTACTGGATGTAACTTGTGGCTCTGGTGCATTTATGAAAACACGTGAGCAAGCGACAAGCCTTGCAATTGAAATGAACAAAATCGGAAAATTAGCCGAAAAAGAAACCGTGTGTGTATTAACCAATATGGAGGAGCCACTTGGAACTTATGTGGGAAATGCACTAGAAGTAGTAGAGGCAATCGAAGCATTGCATGGTAATATGGAGCAAGATGTAGAAGAAGTGGTACTAACCTTGGGTGCATATATGCTAAAATTAGCCGGAAAAGGCGAGGATATTGCCGAAAACAAACAAGTCATGAAAGCGTGTATTGCAGGCGGAAAGGCATTTGCTAAATTTCAAGAATTAGTCGAAAACCAAGGTGGAGATAGTAGCTATCTAACGAATCCAGAGAAATTTCCAAAGGCCAATGTTATCTTACCAGTGATAGCACAAGAAAATGGCTGGATAGCAGAATTAAATGCAGAGGCAGTTGGAAAAGTATCAATGCAACTAGGTGCAGGGAGAGTTCGCAAAGAAGATACTATCTTGCCAGAAGTAGGGCTACAATTGGTCAAAAAAAGAGGGGACAAAGTAGGACAAGGAGAAGTCCTTGCCTATATTCACGCAAACGACGAAGAACGAGCAAAAAAAGCACAAGAAGAACTGACACAAATCTATCAAATTGTACCAGAAGAACAAGCAAAACAACCAGTTATTTTAGATATTATATAAGGGGGAAAAAATGAAGAAAAGAAGTGGAGATACGACCTTTGTATTATTGCTACTACTTGTCATTCTAATAGCCGGCGGATTTTTCTATTGGAAATACCGACAAGACGGTGGAACACCTGTGTTTGAACTATTAAAAGAAGCAGAGGTAGAGCCAGTCAAAACAGATTATCAATCGCTTATTCGTAATTTTGACGAAACTGGAAAAGTAGAGGGAAAAATCCATGTGGGAGACTATGTAAGTTATACCCCAAAAGGAGAAAGCAGTTATCCATTGGGAAAAAGCAATACAGGAGCAGACCTCAGCCAAACAGTCGAAAGAGATACGAACCTCAAATGGAGAGTGTTAGGACTTTCCAAAGATAAAACCCAACTCATTTTAATCAGCGATAAACCAGCAGATGGAGATTATGTTACATTTAAGGGGATTGACGGATACAACAATATTGTGTATGTGCTAAATGATATTTGTGATACCTTGTATAGTAATCCTGAACTAGGGATAGCACGTAGTATCAAACTAGAAGATGTACAAGCTTATTTCAGTCCAGACTTCGATTTTGCTTCTTATGATAACGGTGTTACCAAATATGGTGAAACGATGGAATATACCCTAGAAGATACGATGAGATATCCAGCCATTTTTGAAAAAGAAACGGGACAAACCATCGATGGAAAAGAAGGAAAAGGCTTGACGGCAAGCGAGCAAAAAAATATTATGAATGGTGCGAAAAAGGCAAGTCAAAATTTAACAGTTAAGCAAACTTTCTGGAAAAAAGAATTACAAGCCAGTGATTTTATCCTACCAATCTATTATGAACTATTTATGAGCAGTGAGAAAGAATATTATCTAGCAACACGCTGTACGGATACCACAAAAGAGTATCCGAAATTTGGAGAGATGCGTATTCGCAGTGGACTTGTTAGTGGGGACGCTTTGTATTTCAAGCCAGGTGAGGTTATGAATATGTCGTACTTGCGACCAGTTGTAGAATTAGAGATGAACTTAAAAGTAGATATGATGAACAAAGATAGCAGTGGAACAGAAACTAACCCTTGGGTGTTAGAGCCAGCAACTAGTACGAGCACAATCCAATCATAAAAAAGAATGATATAGTCAGATTAAAACAACAGAAAGGGCAAAAAATATGGAACAGAAAAAAGTACCAGTGAAAAAAATTGTCGTATCTATCCTAACTGTTATTGCACTTATTCTTGCAGTTTTACTTGTTTTGACCATTCGCAAAGTTAGTATTATTAAGGAATTGCTTGCAACGGCAGCAGAAACAGACAAAAATACAAACTGTTATGTACAAATAGACGGAAACGGGGACGTAGAAGCCTATGTAAAAGGAGATAACTTTAAGGCAATCGATAAGCAACCAAATGATACCTTTAACTATTATGGAGAATTTGAAGGCGTAGCATACATGGCAACAGATTTTCAAAAAGTAGGACAAAAGACATACCTTGAGCAACAAGGAAAATACATATCACTAATCCGAACCATAACGCTATATATACAACCAGAGTTTCTATGGCAAACAGCAGTTGAAAGTAAGATTATTTCAACTGAATGTAATGGAAAAGATTGCTACGAAGTTCGATTGGCAAAAGACTTAATTATTTGGGTAGAAAAAGAAACCGGGCTAGTCGTAAGAGAATTAAATGTAAATACGACGAAAAATTACTCTTATAAATTTGGAATTGTAACAGATGCAGATGTACAAATGCCAGACTTTTCAGATTATGAAAAATACTAATAAAGAAAAACGGAAGAGATTATTCTCTTCCATTTTCGTTTGTTAATACTTTTCTAAAAACTCGCTTGCTGTCAAAATCTCTGGTTTTTCAATAGAAATATCCTTAAAGTCTTTATCTCCAGTAATAAAGATGTCTACATCTGATAGAATAGCTGAATGGAGTATTGGTAAGTCTTTTTTATCTCTTATTCTAATATCGCAATTGCTAAGTACTTCAAGTGGGATATAATTTAGTTCATAAGGTATTTGATATAAAAATTGGTTCAAATGATTTGATTGATTAGGAAATTTTTTCTTTACTACATCTTTTAATTCTTCTATTATATAGGAACTTAATACTAATGTATGATGGTCACAGATATTGACTAATAGTTCCTTTAGAGTGTTGCTATGAAAAATTGCAATAGAAATTAAGATATTCGTATCTAGCATAATTCTCATGCAATTCTTATTTCCTTTCTTTTCTAAAATCTTTTATCATTTTTACAACGTCTGCTTCTGTTTCAAGACCTAACCTTTTTGCTTCGCCATCAAAAGCCTCGCGGACTTCGTCTATTGCAAAAGAAACCGGATTTACAAGAATGTAATAACCATCTTTTTCAATAAAAGCAACTTTATCGCCATCCTTTAAGTTAAGCATCCTTCGAATGGAAATCGGTAAAGTGATTTGACCTTTAGAAGTTATTTTGGCTAGTTCCATAAAATCCCTCCTTTCCGTGAATTCCTTGTATTCCTTACTTTATAGTATATACGAAAAAAGAGAAATTAGCAATAAATTTCAAGAAAATAAAACGGAAGAGATTATTCTCTTCCGTTCTTGCTTTCCCGTTTTCAAGCCCTATTGTTGAACTGGAAATTGGTAGTCTGCAAATTGTTCTTTTCCAAGAAAACGATTTAGGTTGCGTGTCGAAATATTGGTTTGAGTAGCAAGTTCTTCTACTGAACCAGGCAAGCCATTTTCTTGTAAATAATTCGATAAATTAGTTTGTTCATTCAAATCTTTTGGTTGACATCTTGGACATACTTCTCCTTGAGAAGCAAAAAAGCAACCACAACGATAACAACGATTTAATTGCATAAGCATATTCTTTCCAATAAAAATCGGAAAACTCCTTTCCTTGCAAAACTTAAAATCTAAAATCATTGTATCATAATCGAAAAAAAAAAGAAAGAAAAAAAGAAAAATACTTGAAAAAAGTCAAAGACTTTAGTAATATGGTAGAAAGAAATGAGAACAAGTATCAAAAAAGATAGGAGAAAACAAATGAAAAAGTATAGCAAACAAAGAGAATTGATTATTCAAAATTTAACCACAAGAGCAGATCATCCAACTGCAGAAGAGTTATTTGCAGAATTAAAAGAGGAGTTACCAGAAATTGGAATGGCAACTGTTTACCGTAATCTGGGCGAACTTTGCGAAGAAGGTGTTGTTCGTAAAATAAAAGCGAAAATTGGACCAGACCGTTTTGATGGAATTGCTCAACCACATATCCACTTTGAGTGTACAGTATGTGGAAAAATTGAAAATGCAATGCCATATAACAACGAATTTGAAGCACTCGACGATGAAATGAAAATGATTGAGAAAAAAGTAAAGGGAAAAATTGAAAAAGTTAATCTATCTTTTGAAGGAATTTGTAATTCTTGCAAAACGAAAAAGAAAGACTAAATATCTCATAAAACAAGAGCAATAGAAATATACTGTTTCTAGAGCTCTTATTTTTATGAGGTGAAAAAATGAGAAAGAAAAAAAGTTCCAAATTAGACCGTATCCTAGAAATTCCACAAGAGGTATATTCCAACGAAACCAGACTTTCCTGTCTTGGCTTTCACGAACTCTTAGTGGAAAATTACCGCTCCATTTTGGACTATCAAGAAGTATATATTCGAATTCATACCCATACAGGCATTTTAGGAATTGGTGGGCAAAAACTAGAAATGATAGCGATGACAGAAGACGACCTAAAAATCACAGGAGAAATTGAAAAAATTGAATTTGAAAAATCCATTGAGGAGGGATAACCTGTGCAAATTGCTACCATATCACATACCTTAACGGGATATCTTATCATTACCATTGAGGGATATTCTATTGAAAAACTAATTAACCAAGCCAGAAGAAAAGGCATTTTCCTATGGGATTTAGATCGAAAAAGAAACACCATCTTAAAAGCTAAAATCGGAATTCGAGATTTCAAACGTATCCGAAAAATTGCACGAAAAACGAGATGTGGTATTCAAATTGAAGAGAAAAAAGGACTTCCGTTCTTTCTTCGTAAATACCGAAAGCGAAAAATCTTTGTGGTCTTTCTTGGCTTAGTTTCCTTAGGAATACTGCTTCTTTCCCAGTTTGTGTGGAATGTAGAAGTAGACGGAAATGAAGAAATTTCCACAGAGGAAATCTTGCAACTGGCGAAAGAATGTGGGATTGACCAAGGAACTTGGAAAGGGAAAATTGATACCCATGCGTTTACCAATCGCATGCGACTTGAAAAAGAAGAACTTGCTTGGGTAGGGGTAGAGTTGCAAGGTACCAACATTACCATCAAAGTAGTGGAAGCAGAAAAGAAACCCGAGATGATAGCAGCAGATGAATATTGCCAGATTGTTGCTACAAAAGAAGGGGCTATTCAACGAATTCAAGCACAAAACGGAACTATCCAAGTAACCGTGGGAGATTTGGTAAAACCAGGAGATGTGCTCATTTCTGGCACAATGGAAGGAAAATATACTGGCGTAAGAAATGTGCACGCGATCCGGAGAAGTTTGGGCACGAACCTGGTATACCAAAAAAGAATTTTATCCATTTGAACAAGAAAAAAAGGTACTAACCGGTAGGGAGGAAAAAAAGTATGAAATAAAATTAAATAATTTTCAAATAAATTTATATAAAACCCTTTCAAAATTTGAAAAGTATGATACAATAAAAGTAAATCAAAAATGCAAAATATTTTCGAACTTCTATCTTCCGCTAGAACTCACGACTTTGCAAAATCAAGAATACGAATTACAGCGAATTTCCTTACGGAATCGAGGAATTGAAGAAACAAGGAATCCAAAACCTAACGGAACAGCTCGATACAGAGGTTAAGCAAAAAGAAAATATTTTAGATCGAAAAATTCAAATCAATCCGCAAAAAAACGGTGTCGAGATTGAATTAACCTATGAGGTACTAGAAGAAATCGGGACAAAAGAAAAAATCGTATTTTGAAAGGATGGATAGCAATGGAAGAAAGAAGCGTAAGAGTCTATCGTGCCGACAAGACCTTTTTTGCGAAAATCTCCAGCACGATTACAAAACTACTCATACCAACCAAAGTTGGTATCAATAGCGTGCTCATTGCGATGAAAAGAAACAATGTGATAAAGGCTTTTGAGTTACAAAAGCAATACGCAAAAGATGAAATCAAGCAAGAAGAATATCGCAAAAAACAAGAAGATATGTATGCCTTATACTTAGAGGCAATCGATAAACACATTATGGACTCAATCTATAATAAAGTACGTAATGAAACTGCGTCAATTTTTGAAAAAGAAGCACTAGCCAATTACTATAACATCATTCACTTGAAGGATAGTGAGTACATTGAATACAAATACAAAAAACAAAGATACTTGTTAAGGCTAGATTATGAAGCTGTGAAAGAAAGTGGCAAGCCAAGGTTTTTTGAAAGATATAAAAGATTTTACTTAGAAAAAGTAGAGGCACTTTACAAAGGACTTCTCAAACACTATTCGGTAAAATTGTCAGATAATTTAAGTTATGCCAATAAAGAAGAAGTTTATGGAAAAATCTTTGTAGCCTTAGAAGAATACATCACACAGGTACTACCACTAAAACTAGAGGTAAGTGCAGACGAAACCTATGCGTCCATCTTAGAAGAATACGAGAAATTTGAAAACTTTACAGTTGGAAAATTAGATCAAAATGACTCCATTGAAAAATCGATGATTTTACTTGGTATTAGCCGTAAACTATTTACGCATAGTTTACCACTTATCGTAGCAGAACAATGCTACATCAAATTGCTAAAAGATATCCGTGCTTTAATTGTCGATACGAGAGTAGAGAAAAAACAAGAAAAAGCTTATGCACTTTTAATCAAACTAATCGAAGAGTATAATATCCGACTTTTATCAACTAAAATCTACTGGGAAAAACCAGCAGACCGTGACAGTTACAAGAAATTCTGGGACTCTTACCAAGCGATTAACCAAATCAAAGATACAGACCGTGTCGAATACAAGAAACAAAAAGAAATTTTATTTATCCGTGGAGATTTAGAAAAAGTACTTTGCAATCCAGAGCGTTATGCCAAAATTATTGCATTTTATCGTAATCGTTTAGTAGAACTAGGGGTTATGAGACAAATGCCAAATCAAGTACGAACCATACAAGGAAGATTTGTAAAACAGAAACAATATGTATAAACTCATGAGGCGGGCAAATTCTTTGTTCGCCTTAAGTTATGGAGAAATCATGAAAAAAGTTGTTGAAATTGAGTACGACCAAATGGAAGAACAAAAAGAAAATGAACAAACGGTGAAAAAAGTCTTACAAAAATGTTTTGCCACAGAAGAATTGACCAATACGAAACTCTATGTCAATGTTATTTTTACGAATTTAGCAGGAATCCAAGAAATTAACCGAACCTATCGTAATCTGGATAAACCAACCGATGTTCTTTCTTTTCCAATGTTTGAACCAGCAGAAATTGAGGTACTAAAACAAGGAGAAAATCCAGTGGAAGAAGTGCTAGGAGATATTATCATAGCAACCGAAAAAGTAGAGGAACAAGCCAAAGAATATGGGCATTCCTTCCAAAGAGAACTTGCCTATCTATTGGTACACGGGTTCTATCACTTGATGGGATATGACCATATCAAGGAAGAAGACAAAAAGAAAATGCGACCAAAAGAAGAATATATTTTGGAACAATTAAAGATAACAAGGGAATAGCGTATGAAAGAAGAAGAAGAAAAAGAAAAGAAAAAATTACATAATACCAATTTTATCGATGCTTGCAACAATGCAGTTAATGGAATTTTATATGCAACAACCACACAAAGTAATGTACGAAAGCAGTTAGTTATTGCGGTAACGGTTATGATTTTAAGTCTATTTTATAACTTTACCACATCTGAGTTTTTATGTCTTACCTTTGCTGTATTTCTTGTTATTTTTGCTGAAATGATAAATACAGCGATTGAAACAGTAGTGGATTTATTTACAGACCAATACCATCCAAAAGCCAAGATTGCCAAAGATGTAGCAGCAGGAGCTGTGGTGCTCGTTGCCATCAACGCTTGTGTTGTAGCATATTTCCTATTCTTCCGAGAAACGGAACTTTCGCAAATGGGAACAACCATATTAGACTATGTGGTAGCATCTCCAATGCACATTGCATTTGTTGGAATTATCTTAGCAGTGATTGGAATTTTAGCAGGAAAGGCATACATCAACCACAAAAAGCAAGTCGGTAAGCGAATTTTTAATCCAAGTGGGCAAACTATTTTAGCCTTTGCGATTTTAACGGCTATTTGGCTCAATACAAGAAATATTATTGTATTTGCCCTCGCTTTAGTGTTATCTTGCCTTGTGATTGGCAACCGAATGCGAAATGATGCCCATTCCTTTGCTGAAGTCATGTATAGTTCAACGATGGGCGTTTTAATCATATTACTACTCTATGGAATTACCATTTTTCGTATGTAAGGAGGAAGAAAAATGAACGAAGAAAATAAAAGTAAGAATGTTGGATTAAAAGTATTAGTAATTCTTTTGATTGTTTGTATCTTAGGAGCAGGTGGGTTACTTGCCTTCAAAATTTGGAAAGACCAATCCGTCCAAGAAGCAAGCCAAAATGACGTAGAACAAAAGGCAGAAGAGCCACCAGTAGCACCAGTCGTAACCAAAAAAGTAGAGATTTACCAAGGAACCGATAGACCAATCGCCGTTATGATAGATAACCATAAATCTGCACAACCACATGCAGGATTAGATGAAGCCTATGCGGTCTATGAGATTATTGTAGAAGGCGGAGAGTCCCGTTTAATGGCAATATTCAAAGGAAAAGACTTAGCCAAAATTGGACCAATTCGTAGTGCAAGACACTATTTCTTAGACTATGCACTTGAAAATGATGCCATCTATGTACATTATGGCTGGAGCCCACAAGCAGAAAGAGACATTTCCAAATTAAATGTACAGAATGTAAATGGATTGGTATATAGCAGTAAAGATTTCTGGCGTGTTAAAGATAAAAAAGCACCACATAATGCAGTAACTAGCACGAAAAATATCTTAACACTTGCCAAAGACAAAAAAGGCTATCGTACGACATCCACAGAAGAGGCAGTCCTAAAATATACCGTTGACGAGGTAAAATTAGAAAATGGAGTAGGAGCAGATACCATTGAAATTCCATATTCGAAAAGCAATCTTGTAAAATATGAATATGATGCAGAAACACAAAGATATACTAGATACAGCAAAGGAAAACTACAAAAGGACTGGGATACAGACGAAACGGTAACAACCAAGAATATTATCATTACGTTTGCAAAAAATACAACACTTAATGATGGCGAAAACAAAGACAGACAAAATCTAGACAATGTGAAAACATTAAATGGTTACTACATTACCAATGGAAAAGCAATTAAAATCACTTGTGAGAAAACCACAAGAGCAGGAAAAACCATTTACCGTAATGAAGCAGGAGAAGAAATTCAAGTCAATGATGGTAATACCTTCTTCCAAATCTGCCCGATTGATGCGAATGTGAAAATAACAGCTAAAGAAGTAACAGAGCCAGAACCAGCTGAATAAAGAAAAAGAATTAGCAGATTTTTTCCGCTAATTCTTTTTACCGAAACAACATGAAATAAGGAGAATTTTTGATGAAGAAACAAGTGAAAATATATATGAGCCTAATCCTTTTACTATTTGGGCTTTTGAGCACCAAGTCCTATGCCGCTATTTCTGGAAATATATCGCTACAAGCACCAGGGAGTGCCACAAAGGGCGAAGAGATTTATGTTTATGCACACGTCTCTAATTTACAAGCAGGAAAGGGAATTATTGCAATCGGAACAACACTCGAATATGATACCAATGCACTAACTTTTGTAGATATTGATGGAGAAGGCAAATGGTCAGCACCATTCCATAATGAAGCCAATGGTAAATTAACAGCAACAAGAAATAAGGCTTCGAATGCGAGCGAAAATATCTTCAAAGTTACGTTTCGTGTAAAAGAAAGTGCAGGAGATTCTGCATGGGTCCGTGTTCGCAATTTTGAGATTTCCAATGGAAGCGAAGAAAGTGTCATTGGAAGCGGAAATGCCAACATTTCCATCCAGACAAAACAGCCAGAACCACCAGTAGAAGAGGAGCCACCAGCCGAAGAACCGCCAACTACTACCACTAAACCAAGTACTCCGAACAATAATCGACCAAGCACAACCAATAAAAAGCCAACAATACAAGAGGAAACAAGAGTAGAAGAAACGCCACCTGTACAAGAGCCGGTTGAAGAAGCACCAGTTCAAAATGAGGTGGTAGCCAATTCAGTACTAGCCAATTTTGTTACAGAAAATATTTTGGTATTAGGACAGGAAAAGGGAAATACAATCTCAAACGAACTAGAAATGCCAACTTTTGCAGAAAAGCAAGATGCCGAAAACTACACATGGCTCATCATTGCAGTTGTAAGTATTATTGGTGTTTTAGGAATTGGTGTTGCTATTTATGCAGTAAAAGTATGGAAGAAATAGAAAAAATAAAAGACGATAATTTACTCATTAAGTAACAAAGATATAGCTGTATATATTATTTTATGAGAGAAACTGAATAATGAAACTTTTAATTTAACGGGATACCGTGAAACTAAAATATGAACAAAACAAATAGAACTTGAGGTCGCAATTTGCGACCTCAAGTTTTTTCCTACCAATTCTATTCACAACAAGAACAGCAATTTTCCTTTATTAAACAGAAAAGAAAAGCAAAAAAAGTAAAAATCGTAAAGAAAAACGCAGCTACTAAAAGAGCAATTAGAACCGCAAAACCAACATTAGCAACTACAATGGTTAAAACACGACTAATGGCAGATAGAATAATACTAAAGAAAGAGCCAATTAAAATGCAACGACCATAACGGCAAATGCAAACGGAATGGCGGTTCATACCAAGTAAGAACGAAAAACCAACCAAAGCAGATGCAGCAGTTAGGAAAACAAGAAGAGGAAGCCCTACAATCACTGGTAAAGCACCAAAAAAGAGGGCTACACCAGCACCAACTCCAAGCAAAATACTAAGGAAAAGGCTAAGGATACAAGTGGTATTTTTGAAACACATAAAATTCACCTCCCATTCTTAATATATGATACAGAGAAAAAAATGCTAAAATTGTCGAAAAAGCATATTTTTTGTTGTACTTATGAAAGGCGGTATGATACAATCAAAAAAGAGAAAAACACAAGATAAAATAGAAAGAGGAAAGAATAAGATGGAAGAAAATGAAAATCCAAATGTAGAAAATAAAGAAAAAGAGCCAAGGATTGAAGAAACTACGAAAAAAGAAGATACGATTATTGGCGAGTTAAAAATAAAAACAGCACAAAGTGTTTTGGAAAAATATGGATTAACCAATATTTCCGAAAACAACAAAAAAATGCTAAAACTCTATGCTTTATTTGGGATGTTATCCATTGAGGAACAACCAAAACAAGATAGCCTAAAATTCTCTTTTGCACGCCTTTGCGACAACCAAAAATTAGACTCCTTCTGGAGAATTGTGCTATCCCAAGTATTCAACATTGAAAAAGCATATAACCGTATTAACTGGGTGCTACTTTGCAATCAACTAGAAACAAACCGTAAGCAAAAGTGCAGTCGTTGTTTGCTAGACGCAGAGGAAGAATGCCCGTTTAAGATTTTGGCAAATTTAATTTACTTAGAGAAAACAGAGGGCGTTTCTTTTGAAGAAATGATGGAGTTAATCTTAAACGAAAAGCACGAGATTGTATCCGTAACACAGCAATTACCAATGGATTTTATCGACTATATCGCCTTAAAAGCAAGTGAAATGCTAGCGAAAAACGATTTTGTCCAGCTAACAGAAGAAACTGAAGAAGAAATCCATTTCCGCTATTTAGATTTAGAAACCGTCCAAGAGCAAGATTTTCTAAACTATTTATGGGAAGGCGAGAAAAAAGAGGGTGTCCTTCATAAAAACGACATCACAGCAGACTTGCATATTGACAGCGAGTATTTTGTCCAATCTCCTTACCATTTAGCAGCCTATGTATTATGGTTCTGCCAAAAAGAAGGGATTGACCTATACAGTTTCTATGCCAAAGAAGAGCCAAACATGAAGGCACAAAGGGATATTTACTATTACCGTAACACGCAATATATTATCAAAAATATGCCATACAATGAAGAAGTGAAAAATCAATTAACGAACTTCCTAAACTTTGTACAAAACAATACCAAAAATGGAAGAAAACATTTGAAAATTCCACTTAACATTATTTTGTACACGACCGATAACAACATTGTACAAGAGGTTACTTCTTTTCTAAATGGCGTCATCTTCTATTATGGTTATGTGCAAAATTCAAAGATTACCAGCTTATCTACCAATACGATTATCAGTGATTACCGAACGATTAAAAGGCAATATGTTCGTACCACAGACCAAAATACACAAGAAGTAACGGAGCCGAACCGCGGAATGCTCCTTATTTCAGACTTAGGATTGTTGCGCCATGAAAAAGAAGATTTTCGTATGCGTATCTTGAATTTACTAGAAGAGTCGATCAAAAACTCTTCCTATGATATTATTACTGTGGTTACGGGAAAAAAGGAAACGATTCAAGAAATTCTAGCAGAAAATGCGTCCTTAAAGCATTTGTTCAACATTTGCTTTGAGTTTCGTGATTTAGAAGAAACCGAAGTTTACGATATTGTTCTCAAAAATGTAGAGCGACTCGGTAAATTACAGGAAAACTTTAAGGATGAGTTAAAAGAATATATTATGACTACTTATATGGAAAGCGACTTAAAGAGCAAAGAATATGCTTTTGATTTATCCAACCGTATTACTTTCAATTACTTAAAAAAACGCAACTTAGCCGAATGTATTACGAAAGAAGTGTTACCAGCCTATGAGAAGAAAAGAAAAATTGAAGACATTTTAGCCGAATTAAATGATTTAACTGGATTAGAAAATATTAAAGAAGAAATTAATCATTTAATCGATTTACTCGAATTCAATAAAAAATTAGAAAAAAGAGGACTTGCAGATATTAACTTGCACATGCTTTTCAAAGGAAATCCAGGAACGGGCAAGACAACTGTTGCACGCATTTTAGCAGATATCTTCTATCAGTTAGGGTATATCAATACGAACAAACTGATTGAGGTAGAGGCAAAGGATTTAATTGGAGAATATTTAGGACAAACGGCACCAAAGACTTACCGTGTGGTGGAAAGAGCATTAGATGGCGTACTTTTCATTGACGAGGCATATACCTTAGTGAATGCAAGAGGTAGTGCAGATTATGCTTCTGAGTGTATTTCCACTTTAATTAAGTCGATGGAAGATTACAAAGGCAGAATTATTATTATCTTTGCGGGATACAAGGAAGAAATGAACAACTTTGTGAAATTAAACCCTGGAATTTTATCTCGTATCGGCTATGATATTGAATTCAAGGATTATACCCAAGAGCAGTTGTTGGAAATCTTTGAAAAGACCGTAGAAAAACGAGGACTTACCTTGGATGAAAAAGCGATTGAAAAGGTAAAACAAGTATTAGAAACTGCTATGAAAATTGAAAACTTTGGTAATGCTCGTTTTATGATTAACTTGTTTGAAAAATCTTTACTACTTCATGCACGTAACACTAAGAATTTATATAATCAAAAGGATTTAACCTGTATGACGGAAAAAGATATTGATTCCGAGATTGCAGAAAACAATTTGAAAAATATGACGGGAAGAAGCGGCAAGATTGGATTTAGCATTGATTAAAAAGAAAAGGACTTTGCACGAAAAGGCAAGGTCCTTGTTTTTGTTAGAAGACAAAACGATTGGTAAATCAAGTCTTCGATTGATTTTATTACGAAGTTTAGGCGTAATTTCTATCTTTTTATTTGGCTTGTGTCTAATAGATCCATCAAAGCCTTTTGGAGCACTTGGGAAAAATTGATGTGCTCTTTTTCAGCAAGTGTATTGAGCCAAGCAGGGATGGATAGTGTTTTTTTGACAGATTTTGTGGCATATTTTTTACAATGTTCTTCCATGTTAATCGTAACAAAGGAAATAAATTGGTTATCTTCTAATTTTATATTTTGTATATTCGTAGTACATTTTGGATATTCCTCTAAGCCTTCTAGGTATAAGCCCATAGCCTCTTTGGAGTTCTCCATTGCTTCTGGTAAAGTAGTTCCGGAACTAAAGCAACCTTTCAAATCAATAAATTCGCACCAATACTGTCCGTCTTCAAAATGAAAAATTGCAGGATAAGTGAACAATACTTCTTTCTTCATGATTACACCTCTTTCTATTATAATATGAACGTAAGAACAAAAACTATTCGAGCCCAGACTGCTTTAATAGTTTTTTCAGCAAGCCTGTGGGCAGGTCTTTATTGTGCATAGGAACAATGATATCTGTAAAACCGTTCTTTTCTTAGACGTAAGTGCGACCCTTCTTGTTTTACTTCATACCAACCGATTTCTCTTCAAAAGTTTTACTAACTTTTTCGGAGTTATCGTCATAGAATAAAAATTCTCCTTTCATATTAGGCTGAAATTATTATACAATAATACGTAACGTATTGTCAAGAAAAGATACAGGATAATATGTAGTAGAAAAATATAAAAAAATGTAATATACTAAGACTGGAAAAACAGGAGAGAGGTAAAAAGGTATGAAAAAGGAAATGCCACCTGATGTAAAAGAAATATTAGATTGTTTTGTGGAGGGAGCAAAGCAAATCTTGGGAGAACATTTACAGAAGGTTATTTTGTATGGATCTTATGCAAGAGGGGATTATAATGAGAGTTCAGATATCGACATTATGGTATTAACAGACTTAAATGAAGTAGAGATAGAGAAGTATAAAATAAAAATAGTTGACTATTCATGGGAAATTGAATGGAAAAGAAACTTCAAAATTGCCTTATCTCCGCTTGTAAAAAATATTGAAAAATATAACAAAAGAATTGACGTTGTACCATTCTATAGGAATGTGCATAAAGAAGGCGTGGTATGGTATGGCTAAATAGAAACATAACAAAAAAAGATGCTTACACATTTTGTGCCAAGCATCTTTTCTCTATTTCAATTTCTTTTCCCATAGTTTGCGTACAAATCGTAAAGATAAAGTAGACAAAGTAAAGCCAATGACTGGAACAAGAGAACTAAGGAAAATGTTAGACCAATAGCGGATTACATAAGAATAAATCACAACAACAAGATAGGTTAAAATGCAGATACAAACTCGTCTTGTCCAACAAGTTTCCCATCTTTTGTCTAATTCCACTCTTGTATTTCGTTCTTGTATCTGTTTAATTTCTTTTTCAAAATCCATAAAAAAACTCCTTTTTCAAATTTCTGCTTAACAGTATACTACCAAAAAACATTTTTCTCAAGTATCTCTCAAGCACATTTTCCAAGTTTCGACATAAAATATATTATGCAAAATGAAGAGGTGAGAAAATGTTAGGTCGAATTCGTGAAGGCGATATTGTCGTAAGAAAATCTTATGGAAAAGACATTCTATTTTGTGTAGAGGAAATTCGAGAATTGCCAATCGGGAAGTTAGCAATTCTAAAAGGGCTAACCATTCGTATTACAGCAGATAGTCTATTAGAAGACTTAGAAAAGGTAGCTGTTAAAGAAGTAAAAGAAACCTTACGTTCTTGGGACGAAAAAATATTAGGAGAAAAAGAGAAAAAAGGCGCTAAAACCAGATGGGAGAAAGTAGAGCAGACAGGACGAATTTTGCATTTAGATGGGGACCGTCGTTATGCAGAAAAGTCCGAACGATATTATCTCAAAAATGGCTTAGAAGCGGTTGTAAAGAATATTAAAGAAAGCGAGCAAGCCAGACTCATCCGAAAATTTGTCGAAAAATATCGTCCAGATGTTGTTGTGATTACAGGACACGATGGGATGTTAAAAAAGAAAGTGGGATATAACGATATGAACAATTATCGTAATTCTCGCTTTTTTATGGAAGCAGTCAAAGAAGTTCGCAAGTGCAGTCAAGATATTGTCATCTTTGCAGGTGCCTGCCAAAGTTATTATGAAGGACTAATCGAAGTAGGAGCCAATTTTGCTTCTTCCCCTGCCCGTATTTTAATCGATTTCAAAGACCCATTAGTGGTGGCGTGTAAAATTGCTATGACAGACTGCCACCAATTCTTAATGATACAGGACTTTGAAGACGAGTTAAGAGATGGTAGACGAGGGATTAACGGAATTGGAAGCATGGGGAAAAAAGAAGTAAAATACATCCAGTAATTTACAATATTACTATTTTGTTACAAAAATGTAACAAAATAGTAATGAAAACGGCAAACAGGTAAAACAAGTGAATTTGAACAATCGACAATAGAATTGCTTTTTTGACATTAGGCAGTCCCGATGATATAATGCCAGTATCAAATAAGAGTGTAGGTGATAATATGATTAACATTGCAAATCTAAAATCTGGAATTGAGGAAAAGGTAGGACAAAAAGTAATCATCAAAGGTTCCAGAGGAAGAAGCAAAGTCTTTGAGAAAGAGGCTACAATCGAAAAAGCATACCCTTGTTTTTTCCGCGTAAAATACGCAGACGACTCAGCCAATAAAACAGAGTCTTTCAATTATGCGGATGTGTTGACCAGAACCATTGATGTATCTGTGTTTGATGGAGAAGGATACTATTCCTTGGTACCACCAATGCCAGATATAAAAAAGACAAGAGTGGTTTAGAAAATAAAAGAGAATACAAAAATTCCTAGAAATAGGAATTTTTTTTTGACTCCTCCCATACAATGGAACTAAAAGAAAATAGGGAGGTTACGAAATGGAAATCGTTACAAAAAAGACAAATCTAAATATGAACCGAATGACAGACCAAAAAAGTGAAAACTTTGTAATTGAGGCAGATGTCATTATTCCAGACATCAAACCGGACATCTTAAATACCATTACAACAAGTGGGATGGTATGCTTGTATAAAAAAGAAATGAACCAAAACAAGTTAAGGTTTGATGGAACTTTACAAACATATATTATGTATTTAGCAGACGAAGAAGAGGGAAAAGTACGTGGGCTACAAACCAATTTAGACTTTACCGAAAGCATGGAATTTGAAGAGATTGAACCAAATGCTTCCTGCGAAGTAGAGGTCAAAGTAAAGAGCATTGAGTGTAAAATTCTAAATGGAAGAAAAGTGCGTGTAAAAGCCATTTTAGAAGCAAGTAGCACCATTTACCAAAATGAAAATGTAGAAGTAATCGAAAGTTTAGAGGAAGTCGCCAATATTCAAAAAATGGCAATTCCAACCAAGATTAGTTCTTTGGTCGGAGAAGGGAACACGAAGATTTTTGCCAAAGATACTTTCATGATAGACAATGCAGATGATTTAGCCGAAATTTTGAAAGCAGAAATGAAGTTAATCAACCACGACTATAAAGTAAGTTATCATAAAGTATTGCTAAAGGCAGATTTAATGGTCAAAATCCTCTATTTAACAGAAGATAAACGCATGAAAACCATCGAAAATCGTATTCCGGTTATGGGGTTTGTAGATATTCAAGACGTCAAGGAAGAAGATTTTTGCGATGTACGCTATGAAACTCGAAATGTCATCTTAAAGCCAAACCCAGTTGAGGAACATTCCATTTATGTAGAATGTGAGCTAGAAGCGGAACTAAAAATCTACCATAATGCCCAAGTAGAGCTAATCCAAGACCTATACAGCACAGAAAAGAAACTTGCTTATCAAAGCAAACAAATTCGTGTGCTAGAAAGAACCGAGCCAGTCAAAGAAAAGTTTACTTTGCAAGAAAAACAACGAATTGAGGAATTGGTAGGACAAAATATTTATGACGCCAAAGTAACCACTAGGTTAAATGAAGTAGAGAAAATGAATGGTAGGATGGAAACTATTGGAGAAGTAGAGGTTGAGTTTATCTACCGAGGAGAAAATTCAAGCAGTGTAGAAAGCAAAAAAATTGTACTACCGTTTGATTACACCATTGAAAATGCAAGAATTGAAGCAGGCTCTAGGATAAAGAGTAACATTATGGTATTAAACGACCAATTTGTCATTGAAACCGATGACCAAATTGCCATTAAAATCGAACTCGAATTTTCAGTAGATATTTCCAATGTAACCGAACTCAACTTGCTTGAGACAATAGAAGAAACCGAGGAAGAATTAGAAAAGCATGGAATGGTAATCTATTTTGTTAAGCCAAAAGATACTTTGTGGGAAATTGCCAAAAGATTTTGCTCAACGGTGGAGGAAATCAAGCGAGTTAATCAAATTGAACAGGAAAAGAATTTGAAAATTGGGCAAAAGTTATACATCCCAAGTTATGCTAGTAAATGTGCTGGATAACATATGACTGACCCTAATAAAGTTGAGAGAATTTATGCAGGGAGAAGGAAGAGCAGATTTCATGCCAAGAAGAAAAAAAGAATAATAACTGGTATGCTAATCTTACTCATTGCCATTTTAACCTTCTCCATTTCCTATTATTCCATTCAGCCAATCATTGAAGAAAAATGTAAAGATATTGCGATTTCTATTTCCTCCGAATTTGCGAGTATAGAAGTACAAAAAATGGCAGACCAATACCATTATGCAGATATTGCGAGAGTGGAAAAAGACGAAAAAAGTAATATTAAAATGATCCAAATTGATGTAGGACTTGTCAATCAAATTATGGCACAAGTTGAAAATGGAGTGCAAGAAGGACTAGACCAATACGATGAAGAGAGTTTTGCCATTCGTTTGGGGAGTTTTACGGGAAGTAAATTGCTTGCCGGAAAAGGGCCGAAGGTAAATTACCAAGTGCAAACAGCAGGACATGTTCAAACTGAATTAAAAAGTGAATTCACGACACAAGGGATTAACCAAACCCTGCACCGTATCTATATCAATGTGATTTCTACAACGACAGTATATACTCCTTTTCACAGTACAACTGAAACCGTAAATAGCCAGGTGCTACTGGCAGAAGCGGTTATTGTAGGAGAAATCCCGTCCACCTATTATAACCTAGAGGGAACGGACCAAGGCGCGGCTTTGCAAGTCATGAATTAAAAACAAATAGAAAGAAAAGATTACCAGTCTTTTCTTTTTCGGTTTTTATTGACACAACTCTACGAAAAAAGATATAATTTTGAGTAGAAGGGGAAAGAAAAATGAAGAAAAAAATAAATGGAAAAAAGATAATTTGCCTAATATTCCTTACTATTCTGCTACTGGCTCGCCCTGTTTTTGCTGATGTAGGCTCGTTCGAGTCCTATGATAGCGGAAGCGACTGGGGCGGTGGTAGTTGGGATAGTGATTGGGGAAGTTCAAGCAGTTGGGATTGGGATGACGACGATTATGATTATGGATACTATGGTGGAGGTTTTATTGACGGTTTTGGTTCTTTTCTATGGTTTATCATAGTTGCTGCGATTGTAATTGCTTCTATCGTAGGGAAAAATAGCCGAAGAAATCCACCAAGAGTAAATCCTTATGAACGAAGAGATAATCCAGGTATGTATGAAACAAGTGTACTTGCGAAAGTAAAAGCAATTGACCCAGATTTCAACAAAGAAAACTTTATTGCTTGGTCAAAAACGCTTTTTGTCAAATTACAAGAAGCATGGACTGCTTGTGATTGGGAAACCATCCGAACCTTTGAAACCAAAGAATTATTTGAACAACACAAGGCGCAATTACAAGGCTATATCAACAACCATACCATCAATGTCATGGACCGTATCTGCGTGAATTATGCTTACCTATATAGTTTCCGACAAGAGGGTGGGCAAGATGTCTTAACCGTAGAACTAAACTCGCGTATGATAGACTACATTATGGATGCTAATACGGGAAGGGTGTTACGAGGGGATAAGACGACTGAAAGAACCAATACGTATTTATTAACCTTTACCCGTACCACTGGCGTAACAACCACAAAAGCAACGGGAGAGATTGACACGACAAATTGTCCAAACTGTGGAGCACCAACCAAGATTACATCATCCGGCAAATGCGAATATTGTGGAAGTGTTATCACAACTGATACCCACGACTGGGCACTTGCAAGTTTGCAAAGAAAATAAAAAAAGGCGACTAACAAAGTAAAATTTGTTAGTCGTTCAAACTGTTAAGATTTGGGACGAACTCAGTAGAATTCATCTCTTGTAACTGGAATGTGCAGATTGTTTACTTAACTGTTATTTAGGCATTGACGGTCTCAGTTGACCGGCGGAAATTCAGTAATCACACACGAAACACTGGAGGCGGTTGCCTCAAGTTTCATCCGATAGTTGCGGCCAGATGCCTGACGGATATGGTATTGCCATGTCTGACCAACTGGAGGTGTCGCGCTTGTAACATTCGTCCATCTACCGTTGGCGTTCTGAGCCTGAATGGTAACTTTCACACCATCGTGCGGATGAACAGCCTAATACTTCCTAAATTTCTAATGCCAAAAATTCTATGATACAAGAGCAGGAGGTTTCTAAATTTCTACCTGCTCTTTTTATGATTTTTATTACTTTGAATACCCAGTTGTATCAGGTCTAACAACGTTTATATCCTTAACAGTACCAAATTCATACCTATAATCTGTAGTTGTATTATTTTCATTATCTATCATTTTTATTGCAAAGCCAGTATTGATATCGATAAACTTTTCTGTGTTGCCATCTCTAATCAGATAACATTTCTTTCCATTAAGCTCAACTTTATCTATATTGGTAGTAATTGCAATCCATAAATTCTCAAATAAAGTTTCACCACTAAAGAAGATTGGATTTATTGTTATATCACCTATATTCTTTAGGCTCTTTGTTGTACCATCATCTATTAAAGTCAGCAACTCTGTTTTTGACTTATAGAGTATTGTTTTCTGAGATGGTCTTCCATCTGCATATATATTAATCTTTGTTCCTAGAATAATTCCGTCCTTGTTATATGATTCAAAAATTACCATCTGACCTTCAGAGTATTGGTTTATTTTAGTATAGGTATTACTTTCATTTATGGTATTAGTAACCTTATGGGATAAACTGACAATTATAAGTGTTTTTCTGCCTATGATTATGACAAATAGCAATACGATAATCAATAATATATTTCTTAATAGCTTAAGTTTTTTATTAAATTTTTTAATGTATTTAACTTCTCGATTATCTCTTTTAGAATCATTAAGCCTGAACTCTTTTTGCATATTATCGAATACTTCTTTACATTCTGCACATGTACTTATATGTTCTTCTATATATTGGTTTGTTACATCATTTGTGAGTCTTTCAATATAATTTGGTAATAAATCTTGAACAATTTTACAATTTTTCCTTTCTTTCATACTAATCAACCTCCTTTAATCGATTCTTTCCACGATAAAATGTTATTCTAGCCCAGTTCTCTGTTTTTTTCATCTAATACTTGCATTTTTTTATACAATGAAACTTTTTCGTCATTTGAAATAATTTGTTCCTCGATTGTATCTAAAGGCTGCAGATTGTGCAGATAGTCTTCTTCTGTGTGGATCATCTTTTTATTTTTTCTACACTCATCGTACCATAGATTTTTTGCAATTTGGCATAACCAAACAGATATCTTACACTCTCCTTTATATGTATCTATTTTTCGTACAGCTTTATAAAAGGTTTCTTGAGTAAGCTCCTCGGAAATATCACTATTGTGAGTTAAACAGAATAGATATTTGTTTACTATTTCAAAATATTCTTCATATATTTTTTCAATATCCTGCATAACTTTTATCCTCCTTCTACATATATGACGTATAAAATTCAAATTCGTTACAAAATTCATAAATTATTCTCGACTTTTTACAACTATCATAGTATATAACTAAAAATTGTTCCATCCTAATTTCTCCTTTCACAAGAAACCCCCACGTAAAACGTGGGGGTAAAAAATCTTTTAGCTATAAGTAAAATAAAATTGACAAAAATAGTTTAGTACATAGTACATGGAATTGCAAATATCGTATCGTGTTAGAACCACTCTTGCACTTTGGCAAGTTCCTCATGACGCTTAATTTTTTGTGTGGTTGTTTTTATCAAAGGCTCTTGTGTGATAAAAATCTTACGAATTGCTTTATAACTTGGAATGGTATGATTTACTTTTTCTTTGACTTCCGACCAGGTAAAAGCCTCATATTCTTCTGGCTTTAAGTTTGGTTTTTCTTTTTGCAAGTTTTCTTCGGAATAAACAATTTCGGCATAAAGTTTGTAATCATCCTCTTGCTTTTGACCAAAGACAAAACTCTCTTCCACAAATGGTAGTTGATTGATTAAGATTTCAAGCTCCTCTGGATAAATATTTTTTCCATTTTTCAAAACAATAACATCTTTTTTGCGACCCGTAATAAAGACATAACCGTCTTTGTCAATATATCCTAAATCGCCTGTATAGAACCAGCCATCACGAAGCGCATTTTGAGTGGCTTCTTCGTTTTCATAATAGCCAAGCATAACAGTCGGACCTTTGGCTTTCAATTCGCCAACGCCATCTGCATCTGGGTTATCCACTGCAATTTCAATGCCAGGAAGCGGAAAACCAACGGAACCTAATCGTTTGTATTTGTCGTTTTCACCTGCTAAAACAGGGGAGGTTTCCGTTAAGCCATAGCCTTGTAATAGGTTGATACCAAAACTTAAATAGCCGTCAATGACTTCTGGGTTCATAGGTGCCCCACCAGCAATGAGAATACGTAATTTTCCACCAAGTTGGTCTAAGATTGGTCGAAACAATTTACGACGGACGTCAATATGGAAGAAAAGAAGAAAACGAGAAAGTCCTCTTGCAAAACGAATGAGTCCAGTTTTGCCTTGTTCTTCAATCTTTTTCGTAATTTTCTTGTAAATCGCTTCTAACATCAAAGGAACGCACACAAATCCTGTTACTTGGTATTCCTTCAAATTTTGTGCAGCATAACGAATTCCATCACAAAAAGCGATGGTAATTCCACAAGAAGTGCCATATAAAAAGGTACAAGAGGACTCGAACGTATGATGGAGTGGAAGGAACGATAGAAACGTATCTTCCTTGGTTACTTTTGCCATTTGGCTTAAGGCATAAATATCTGCACAGATATTGGCTTGGGATAGCATAACTGCCTTGGAAATTGAGGTGGTACCAGAAGTAAATAGCATAATTGCCATTTCATCTGGACCAATGGTAACCTCGTCATATTGGGTATTTCCTTGGACTTGTTCTTCTTTTCCCTTTTGGATTAACTCCGCATAAGTAGAAACGGTAAAGCGAGATAAACTCTGTTTTTCCTCTTCAGATAAATCGTCCATGCAAATTAAATGTTGCAAAGGTAAATCCTTTGGCAAATCCAGGCTTGTAAACATGGATAAATATTTATGGTCAAAGAAAATACCATCTACTTTGCTACGTTCTAATAACTGTAATAATTCATTTTCGGGTAAGGCTTTATCAAAAGGAACAACCACAATACCAGAAGTGGTAATCGCAAGATAACTACTGCACCACTCATAGCGGTTTGGGCTAATGATGGCAATTCTCTTTTTAGAAAGTCCAAGCGATAGAAGAGCGGTACCAAGTACACGAATATCTTGGTAAAAATCCTCATACGAAATGGACTGAATTTGTGTATCTTTGGGAGAAAGTTTGAAACGAAATGCTGTTTTTTGTGCATAACGAGTGTGATAGCGTTCTACTAATTCACGGAAATCTCGCAAGTTTTCTCCTTCATAAAGTTTCTGTTTAGAAAACAATAAAAGCACCTTCTTTCCTGTAAAGAACATACAAGATAACATATTCGTATTATCTAGTATTTGATACTACATCATCTATTTTATCCGAAGATAAAGTAAAATTCAAGACCATTTTTCTTTTTATTTTTCTACCGAAGCCAAATTTCTATGTAAGATTTACGAAAATGTAATTTTTTTGAAATTTCTGATGTGAAATCATCCATTGTTTATTTACAGAAACTCGTTTTTGTGATAAAGTTAAAATGGTGATAAAAATGACTAGAGATCGAAGAAATCGAAGAAGATACCGAATTAGACTTTTTGATTATATCAATCAAAAAACTTTTTTTGCCCTTTTGGGTGTTTTAATTGCGGTTATTGCAGTCCTTGCCTACACGTCCTTGCGTAGTACAAGTGAAATGAATAAATTAGTAAAACAAACGGAAGAACTGAACCATAAATTCCAACAAATTTATCAAGCAAAAGATGGAAATGGAGGAGAAGCAGGAGAACAAATCGATGAAGCAAACCGTCTTCGCCTAACCATTTTAGGAGATATTTATTGTACCACAGAGCAAATTAGCGACTCATACAGTAGCACAACCCATCAATACGAATTTAAGCGAATGTTTGCGAACATTGCAGATTTAGTAAAAGATGCAGACATTGCGATGGGAACCATAGAAACCAACTTTACCAAGCAAGACTATACTTCTGGTGCAAAGAATAACAGCCCAACCGAATTTGCAGACGATTGGGCAGATATGGGCTTAGATATTGTGAATATTGCAACCGACCATGCCTATGATTATGGAGCAGTTGGTCTTGCTGAAACCAAGAATTATTGGAAAAACAAAGGATTAACCGTTGTTGGAGATACCTTAGAAGAAAGTACAGCACGTATTTATCAATCAGGCAGATTCAAAATCGCGGTGCTAAGTTACTTGCAAAATGGGGTAGGCACAGGGATTGAAAATGTGCCATATTACCGCTATGAGCGAGCACAAGCAGATATTGCAGAAGCCAAGAAAAATGCAGATTATGTTATTGTTTTCATGCACTGGTCTGGCTTAAACCAATCCTATGCAAGCACCAAGGAAACCAATTTAGCAGACGAATTAGTAGCAGCAGGTGCCGATATGATTATTGGAAATCACTCCAACTATGTGCAACAAATGGAAGTCAAGAAAAACCGAGAAGGAAAAAATGTATTTGTTGCCTATTCACTTGGTAACTATATGCTCAACACTACAGACCCACATACGAAAGTAGAATTGGTGCTCAAAGTAGAACTTCGTAGGTCGGATGTGGACGGTTCTGTTTACCTTCAACAGATTGACTATGTTCCAATTTATGCAATGGATTATGGAAAAAGTGCAAGCCCACGTTTTGAATATGTAGATTTACGAAACAAAGTGGAAAGTTACAAAGAAACACCAACAGATGAAGGAGAAAAAGCAAGATATACACAAATGAAAGAAGCCTTAGAATGGATTGAAAAAATAGTAGTCGGAGGATAAGATGAAACAGCAACTGAAAAAATTTGGTGTTATCTCGCTAGGATGTAGCAAAAATTTAGTGGATACCGAAATGGTAATCGGTCTTTTTCGTGAAAACGGATTTGAACTGGTAACAGAAGCCGAACAGGCAGACATTTTACTGGTCAATACTTGTGGCTTTATTGAAAGTGCCAAAGAAGAGGCAATTCAGACTATCTTAGAAATGGCAGAATACAAAAAGAAAAAATGCCAAGTGCTCATCGTCATGGGCTGTTTAGTGCAAAGATACAAGACAGAACTCGAAAAAGAAATTCCAGAAGTAGACTTATGGATTAAATTTCAAGAGTATGACACCTTTTGGGAGCAAGTGAAAACCGTGATCGAACCAATCCAAGAAAAAAAGCAGAAATTAGAATTTACCAATCGTGTCATTTCAACTGGGGATAATTTTGTCTATGTCCGTATTGCAGAAGGATGTAGCAACCATTGCACCTATTGTGCGATACCGTCCATACGAGGCCCTTTTGTGAGTAGAACGATGGAGGACATCTTAGCAGAAACAAAGCAATATGCCAAAGATGGCTACCAAGAAATCATTTTAATCGCACAAGATACCACGAAATATGGAGTAGACCTTTATGGAGAGCCGAAACTGGCCGAACTAATCGAACAAATTAGCAAAATTGATGGCGTTCACTGGATCCGTTTTCTCTATGCGTATCCAGAAACCATCACAGACGAGTTAATCCAAGTGATGAAAAACAATCCAAAAGTTTGCCATTACTGGGATATTCCAATCCAACATATTGCAGACCCAGTATTAAAACGTATGAACCGTAAGAGTAATGGAAAGAGTATCCAAGCTCTATTCCAAAAACTCCGTCAGGAAATTCCAGATGTTATCATTCGTACGACGGTTATGGTAGGATTTCCAGGAGAAACCCAAGAAGACTTTGCACAATTACAGGAATTTGTCGAAACGGCTAAGATCGATAAAATGGGAGCATTTGCGTATTCCAAAGAGGAAAATACACCAGCTGAACGATTACCAAACCAAGTGCATCCAGCAACGAAAAAAAGCCGTTATCGTAAGATAATGGAATTACAAAAGCAGATTTCCAAGGAAAATCTAGCCAAGAAAATTGGGCAAGAGCACGAAGTGCTAATCGAAGCAAAATCCTATGATGGCAAATATTATGTCGGCAGAAGTTATATGGATGTACCAGAAATCGATGGCTACATTTGGGTAAAAGCAGACCGTGAGGTTACACTGGGAAAATTCTATCCTGTTCAAATTGACCAAGTAGAAGAATATGACCTGATTGGACATATAAAATAGGAAAAATTTGGATAAAGTATTGCTTTTTTCAAAAAAGCATGGTATGATAGCAATAGATAAAGGGAAACACCCGCGTGTTCCACTCCCTTATCCAATAACGAGAACTATGATTTGAAAATCTCGGTTCATTCAAATCAAAAAAGGACAAAAAAAGACTAGAGTCGTTACCTCTAGTCTTTTTTCTATGTACTTATCAAAACAAACGTAAGATAAGATATAGAATAACGAGTACCAATAATTTAATTACTCGGTCCATTTTAATCACCTCTTTTCGAAGGGCGGACAAACATACGATACGGAAAATAATGGAAAAAGTCAATGCGATTGCAAGAAAAAAAGAAAGTTGCTAAAAAGAAGCACGAAAGTTGTCGAAAGAAAACTATACAAAATGCCAAAAATATGATATAATTGGACAGCACAACATCTCTTCGGAGAGTGGCAGCATGCGGTTTGAGAAAGGAAAGGTAGATACTGTGGCAAATTGGAGAGTATTCCGAATGAAGCCGCCAGACGCAGAAGAACCTGGAGAAATTGATCAAATGAAGTTCTTTGTCAATCAAGATGGAATGGTAGAACAAATCTATTTGATTGAAAATAACGGTCGGAAAGTAGTGTGGGACGCAGGCGAAGACTGGGACTATCCCGACATTTCCGAACCAAGATTGTACAAGGCTTTCTACCAGTTTGCCTTGGGAAATCCAAAGGACTTTCAAAAAATGTATCGAATTTTACAGGTTTCTAAGCAGAAGCGACTGTGGCAGTGTATGCAAAACACAAGAGCAGAGATTTTGCAAATCTTCAACTTTCAATGAGCAAACCAAGCAAAGGGTGGGGACTTCCCCACCCGATTTTTTTAGGAATTTTCCGAAAAATGTTGCTTTTTGAAGCAAACTTGATATAATAGGGCTATCTCAATGTTTAGGAGGTAAAGTATGGAGAAAAAAGCATTCATGTCCATCAAGTTCTACGAAGGGGACAAGACCAAGCAAATCATCCAAGACATCACAGAGGCACTGAAAGGAGCTGGTATCGACAACTGCGTACTCATCCGCGACGTGGAAGACTGGGGCAAGATCCATTTGCCGTCCGACGCGTTGATGCCGGACTATGCGTTCCCTCGCATGGAGAAGAGCGATATGCTCGTTGTTGAGTTCTCTGAGAAGGGCGTGGGCCTTGGTGTCGGCGCAGGCTACTGCTACCGCGCTGGCGTTCCGATTTACCTGATTGCCAAAGAGGGCTCGGACATTTCCAGCACCATTGGAGGCCTTGCAAGGGCTGTCATTTTCTACAAGGATATGGCAGACATCACCAAGGGCTTCCAGAAGATTTTCGCAAGACAGGCTCTTCCTGTTGTTTTGACATCCAAGTCCAAATACAGGAGAAAGACATTGGAGGACGCTGGCATCCCGTTTTCTGTGTGTCCGGTTGACGTAGACGAAACGCCGGACGAAACCTTGAGTTTGAAAGCACAGTACGAGGATATTGCCAGACGCAAAGTTCTTCAGGGCAAGGAGAGAACCGAGGAAATGGGCGACCGCATCTTGGTCGCTGCGGACCAGAACCTTGTCTACAATGGCCTTCCGTTTGGCAAGCCGAAGAACGTGGACGAGGCAAGGGAAACCATCCGCTCCATGATGGGGCATGAAATCGAGGCCTATGTCGGAAATGCTGTACTCGTTATCGAGAACGGCGAGATTGTGGAGGAAATCTGCAAGACCGATGTGGCAACGATGTACGTCAACCCTGTTTCCGATGAGGAATTGGAGGATTACTTGAGAACGACCGACGTCTGCACCATGTGTGGCGGTATGAACCTTCAGGTAACTCCGTTCTTGGAACTCAAGAGGGGAAGAAAGTCCACCGCTGAGGGCATGACACTCCAGTTTTTGAGGAAACTTTCCTACCAATAAACAACAACCATACCAAAATCGGATAAGAATTTAACCGAAAAACGCAAAAAAAGGGGGCAAACTACATGGTTTGCTCCCTTTGCGGAAGAAGAGGGAGCAAATGGGACAAAAAGAAGAAGTATATAAACAATTAGAAGAAATGCAAATTACCTATACCAAAATTGAACATAAGCCAGTTTATACCATTGAAGAAATGGAAGCACTTCATTTACCACAGCAGGAATGGGTCATTAAGAATTTATTCCTACGTGACGATAAAAAGAAAGAATATTATCTTGTCCTTTTACAAAAAGATAAACAAGTATGCTTGAAGGAATTACGCCAGCAGTTGCAAAGTAGACCACTTTCTTTTGCTAGTGAAGCGGATTTGGAAAAATATTTAGGATTACAAAAGGGCTCGGTAACACCACTTGGACTATTGCAAGATAAAGAGGGAAAAGTAACCGTGGTAATGGATGCAGACATTTTGCAGTTTGCACAAATTGGTGTACATCCGAATGAAAACACAGCGACTGTTTTCTTACAGCAAGAAGATTTTCAAAAGATATGTAGAAAACATGGAAATTGCATAAAAGTAGTTTCCGTGCAATAAAACGAGAAAAATGGTTCATACTAACGCTAAAGGAGGCGTAAACGGTATGGATGAAAAGAAAAAATGTGTGGAAAAGAAAAAAGAACAAACCGCACAAGAACACAAAGAAGAACTACAAGAAAATTATGAACTAGGGGTAAAATACATGGAAGACCTAGAAGAAAAAGAGAAAAGATAGCAAAAAAATTGCTATCTTTTTTAGAACCAAACCAAAAAAATGCAGAGATATGGCTTGACACTAAGAAAAAAGAGAGATATAATAGTTAGGTCGCTAAAAAAGGCAGAAAATGCCTATCAATAGAGAAACAACACAAGTTAGAGGTGTTGTTTTTTAATATGAACGAAAGGAGAAATTATGGAAAACGAAGAAAATATTTTAGGACATGAGAAGATAGGAACACTAATCAAAAAATTCTCAATCCCATGTATCATTTCTCTTGTGGTAAACGCGTTATATAACATTGTAGACCAAATTTTTATTGGTTGGGGTGTCAACTATTTAGGAAATGGAGCAACCAATGTTGTATTCCCGCTTACGATGGTGTGTCTTGCCTTTGCCCTCATGTTTGGAGATGGCTCATCCGCCTATATGAGTTTGAAATTGGGAGAGAAGAAGAAAGAAGAAGCCAGCAAAGGTGTTGCCAATGGAATTCTTTTATCGGTTATCATTGCAACCATATTTTGTGTGATTGTACTTGCTTTCTTGCCACAACTTGTTAATCTTTTTGGCTGCACAGATAATCTAAGAGATTTAGCCTTGGATTATGGCTATATCATTGGAATTGGACTTCCTTTCATGATGATTGGAACTACACTAAATTCCATTATCCGTGCAGATGGAAATCCAAAATATGCAATGGCATCGATGGTAATTGGTGCAGTCTGCAATATCCTATTAGACCCACTTTTTATCTTTGTATTCAAATGGGGAATTCAAGGAGCAGCGATTGCAACCATTCTTAGCCAGTTTGTTACCTTTATGATGAACATTTTTTCCATTCGTAAATTCCGTTCCATTCAAATTACGAAAAAAGAGTGGAAAGTGCAATTCAGAGTAGCTAGAAAAGTTGCTATGCTAGGTGTTAGCAGTTTTATTACGCAAATGAGTTTCGTTGTTGTAATGGCAGTGGAGAATAACCTACTTGTCAAATATGGAGCAGAAACAAAATTCGGTTCTGAAATTCCAATCACAGTTATTGGAATTGTTATGAAGATTAGCCAAATTCTGAATAGTGTTATCATAGGAATTGCAGCAGGAGCACAACCAATCATTGGATATAACTATGGGGCAGAAAAGTTTGACCGTGTTCGTAAAACTTTGAAAACGGTGCTGGGACTAAGTCTTATCATCAGCACAATCGCCTTTATCCTATTCCAAACCATTCCAGAAGTTCTCATTTCCATTTTTGGTAGTGGGGACGAAAACTATATGGAATTTGCTTGTATGGCATTCCGTATCTACTTAATGCTATGTATTTGCAATGGAATTCAAATTCCATCCGGTATCTTCTTCCAAGCAATCGGAAAAAGTATCAAGAGTGCGATCTTATCCTTATCCCGACAAATCCTATTCCTCATTCCATCCATGCTAACCTTTGGGTATTTGTTTGGCTTACAAGGAATTTTGTATGCAGGACCAGTTGCAGATGGTATTTCCTTCCTACTTGCCTGTGTTTTCTTATTCTTTGAATTAAAAGCACTCGGTAGAAGAAAATTGCCAAGTCAAGCCTTAATTGATGATACCAGTACAGATAATCAACTAGAAAAACAAATTGTCATTACTATATCGAGAGAATATGGTTCTGGTGGAAGGTATATTGGAAGACTCATTGCAGACCGTTTGGGAATTAAACTTTATGATAAAGACTTCATTACCAAAGTAGCAGAAGAAACCGGATTATCCGAAGAATATATTGAAAACAACGAGCAAAAAAGAGAAGCACTATCTAGCCTAGATAATGGCTACTATTTTGGACTTAGCAATGCAGATGAGTTATTTTTGAAAGAGTCCGAAATGATTAAGCAAGTGGCAGCACAAGAGTCTTGTGTTATCATCGGACGTTGTGCAGACCATATCCTAAAAGATAAGAAAAATGTAATCAAAGTATTTGTTTACAGCAATTTAGAAGATAAAATAAAACGAGCAACGAAGTTCTATGGTATGGACAAAGAAAAGGCAGAAAAAGAAATGAAACGTATCGACAAAATGCGTGAAAACCATTATAAGCACTATACCGAAAAGGATTGGAGAAATCCAGAAAACTACGATGTATGTATAAACAGTGATACACTTGGAGTAGAAAAAGCAGCAGATTTTATCTGCCAAATGGTAAAAGAAAAACAAGCCATATTACAATAAAAAGAATAAAGAAAAAAACAAACAGACAAATGGAAAACGATAACCATTTGTCTGTTTGTTTTATGTGGTCTTTTTGGAAAGAAATAGGACTAGAAAACCATATATTAAGGTATGACTAGTAACAATAGTCGTACTGATAATCTTAGCAGGCATAACGCTCAATGCAGTCATAGGGGAAAATGGAATAATCTTACAAGCAAAAGAAACAAAGAACCTAGTAACGAACGAAACAACCTATGATAATGCTCAACTAGCACAACTGCAAAATGAGTTAAAAGACAACGGCTTGTATAGTGGAATAGGGATTATACCAGGAACCGATACAGGAGGAGGCTCTGAGGGAGGAGAAAACGGAACACACACCAACCAAGGGGGACAAACTAACTCTGGCGGACAAGGTGGAAGCAATAACTCCCAAGGTGGTACTATCATAAATCCGAATAAGAATAACCAAGCAGGGGGAGAAATATCTGGAGAAACAGCACAAGACCCAACCATCAGAGTACTTGATGGAGAGCAAATAGCAGCAAGTTTCTATCGTAGTGATGTAACAGCACAAATTCTAACCCAAGATAAAACACAAAGAATAAAATATGTGTTAACAACTACTGTACCAGAAATCAATGACGAACTTTATCCAAGTGGCTTAGTTCGTGAAATAGATATTGAAAATGGTGGAACACTAACCTTTACGAAAAATGGAGAATATACCCTAACAGCCTATGCTTATGATGTGTATGGAAATAAATCCAATGCAGTAGTGATGTGGCTAAAAATAGAAAAAGAAACAACACCAGGAAATGGAGTAACAGTCAGTGTAGCCAGTGGGAATATGGGATTAAATAACTGGTATACAAGTAATATAACAATCCGTGTACTCGGAACCGATACAGGATTAACCAGAGTAACCTACCGTGTAAAAGGAACCGCAATGAGTGAGGGTATCATTGGAAATAGGGAGTTCCATATAGGAGAAATCGATACACCAGAAATTGAGATAGATAATGGAACAACCTTCAAAATAGAATTAGATGGAACCTTCTCTATTGTGGCATATACCTATGATGGAAATATGAGATTATCTACTTCAACAA
>CANSOY010000003.1 GCA_947648765.1 uncultured Clostridium sp. | reverse complement strand
AATAAAGAGAAATACAATGAGTGATAAAAGTATATCTCCCAATCCTACTGCCATACTAAGTCCTAAAATACTTCTTAAAAAAATTCTTGTTATCATTGGAATGATTGTTTCAGCAACTGCATATATGGCTGCTTCTACTATATGTGAAAATTTATCAATACTATAAAACATAACAGCGCCAACAAGAATACAATTTAAGATGTTAATTAAAGTGCTAGGGCTTGCAAATTCTAAAAACATTACCATTTTTTTCTCCTTTTCGGATTTTAGTTAAATTTAACTTTATTATATGGTTATTTTTTATAAAGTCAAGAGAAATTTTATACAAACAAACATAGAATTCTTATTCAGCAATGTTACTTTTTCTGTTAAACTTGCTAGCAGATATTCTACTTCAATCTTTTTTGCTCCTTGTATTAAAATCTTCTTTTCGTGTGATTGTAGTTTACGTTATATTTGCTTTATTGTCAATTTTTTATTTAGTTTGACAAACGCTTGCTATCAAAAAAAGATTTCTCTACTATTTTTCTTATTTCTCTTTGCAAATTTTATTATCTGTTATATACTTCATTTGAATTATGAGATACTTAGACTAAATTACAAAAAGATTTTATGAAAAAAGAAGGATGGTAAAAAATAATGAGTGAAAATGCAGTTAATTCAAAAAATAATAAACCGTTGTGGAAAAAATGGTGGTTTTGGGTTTTAATTGTTTTAGTATTAGGAGGAGTTGGAAGTACTATGACAAATTCTACCAATACTACTATTTCTAATAGTATCCTAACCTCAGCTAAAATAGAAAATCATACTACCAATACCATTTCCAATAGCATCCATTCATCCAATACAATTCGCAATGAAATTACTTCCAACACCTCTGCAGAAAATAACAATGAGAATACCAATAAAAGCGCAGAAACGAAAACAGCTTCGGCACAAAATACTATTACAAAACAAGAAGTAATTTCTACAAAATCAAACTCTTCTCAAAAAGAAAAATCAGAAACGTCATCTTCGTCTGAAAAAGAGGAAATGGTTTGGGTTGGAAAAACTGGAACCAAGTATCACAAGAAAAGTTGCGGTACTTTAAAAGGTAAGGGACGTCAGATAACTTTGAAACAGGCTTTATCTGAAAAAAGAGAACCTTGTGAAAAATGTTATTAAAATAAAAGAAACAGAAATAACCTAAAAGGAAAAATATCTAAAAGTATAAAATAACAGATAGCCATTGACTATCTGTTATTTTTCTAGTTATTGGAGGCGACACCCGGATTTGAACCGGGGATCAGAGTTTTGCAGACTCGTGCCTTACCACTTGGCTATGTCGCCATTTGCATAAAAAATGGAGCGGGAAACGGGGCTCAAACCCGCGACCTCTGCCTTGGCAAGGCAGCGCTCTATCAACTGAGCTATTCCCGCAAGTGTTTCTTTTTATGAAAACATTGTTATCTTACCAAAATTTTTCTAAAAAGTCAACACTTTTCCTTTTAACTTAAACAATTTCTTAAAATCTCTCGTAAGTAATCTGGATATTCTTTCCTTCCAACTCCTTCTTCTACAAATAAGTCCAAGTTTCTAATTGCTGTATTTCCTAATTTTATCTTCACATAGCCAACCTTTTTGTCTTTCTCTACTGGTGCTTCTACTTGATTTAATGTTACGATTTCAATCTTCAAGTCTTCTAATGTATCTTTTTTCGCTATGGTTATTTTGGAATTTTGGATTGGTTCCATTCGGATTTTAATGTATTCTTGCTTTCCCTGCTTTATTATTATTCGCTTTTGGTTAATTTGGTACCAACTTTCGTACTGTTTTTGTACGGTTTCTGCAATATCTACATTTTTGTAGTTTTGATACACATATTCAATCATTTTAATACTATCTGCGGTTCGGAATTTTCGACTATCTGCTCCTAATACCACAGAAATAATCTCCATATCTCCTCTTTTGACGGAAGTAACTAGACATCTTCCTGCTCCATTCGTAAATCCTGTTTTGACGCCATTGACACCTTCTAAATAGCCTAACAATTCGTTGGTATTGCTGATATTCACAGGTTGATTGTTAATGTGAACAGTATAGTTTTTCGTACCTACAATCTTTTTTATAGTTGGATTTTGCATCGCATAATCTGCTAAGATAGCTAGTTCATATGCAGTCGTATAGTGTTCTGGCTGGTCTAGCCCATGTGGGGTTACAAAGTGTGTCATTGAAAGCCCAATTTGCTTGGCTTTTTCGTTCATTTTGCCTGCAAAGGCTTCTACACTTCCACAAGTATGGATGGCTAGAGCCACAGCAGCGTCATTTCCCGATTTAAGCATTAAGCCATATAGTAAGTCTTCTACCGTGATTTTGTCGTTTATTTTCAATCCTAGTCGCGATCCGACCAGTTTGTGCTGCCTTCTGACTAATGGTAACCGTATCGGTCAATTTTGCATTTTCCAATACTACTAAAATGGTCATAATTTTCGTTGTGGAAGCCATTGGTACCTTTTTATCTGCATTTTTTTCAAATAATACTTGCTTGGTGTTTCTTTCCCATACAATCGCTGCTTTTGAGTTAATTTTTGGTTCCTCGGTTAGATTGGCAGATGTCTGCAAAATTTCTTCTAATTCTTGTAGGTCAATTTCTTCCTCTTCTTGGTTAATGCCTTCTTCCATTCTTCCGAACTGAATTTTGCTTCCTTTTTCATGGTAGTTTGGTAGGCTAATCGTGGCAAAAGAAAGGATGATACCGACTACCAATAACTTTGTGAGCCATTTTTTCATTTTCATCACCTATTCCATTCTATCTGCTAATCTTGTCTTTTATTCCTAAGGGATTGAAAAAAGTTTTTCTTTGTAGTACAGTAAGGCATGAGGTGAAAAAAGTGGAGCAAAAGAAAATGGGAATTGGCGTTGGTGTTATTTTATTAAAGGATAACCAAGTTTTACTTGGTCTACGCCATGCAGACCAAGCGATTGCGGATAGTGATATGCGTTTAGAAGGAACTTGGACACTTCCGAGTGGAAAAGTTCGTTTTGGCGAGTCTTTTGAAGAAGCAGGAAAACGTAAAGTGAAGGAAGAATGTAACTTAGATGTTGATGCACTTCATGTCATTTGTTTGCAAAATGATGTAAATGAATTTGCTCATTATGCAACGGTTGGTTTACTGGCTGACAGTTTTTCTGGTACCATTGTTCCGATTGCTACCCAAGAGTTAATCCGTTTTGATTGGTTTCCACTTTCAGATTTACCAGAAAATCTTTGTTTTCCAAGCCAAAAAATTTTGCAGGCTTACCAAGAGAAGAAATTTTATTTAACCTAAAAAAGAGCCATTTTCAAATGGCTCCTTATTTTTGTTGTTCTCTATATTTCTCTACTTCTCGCTGGATTTCTTTCCAGTTATTCACTCGTACAATCTCCTGACTATCGATTTCACAATTCATTTTGGTTGTCATCAAAATAGATTTAATCCCATGGTCTGTTAGTTGTCTACAAGTTTCATAACTATCTTCGATACATAACTCAATTCCTTGTTCCTGAAAGAAGGCTAGTTTATCGTTAATATGTAAGTCTAGGCTATCGTATGGGATATGGAAATCTGCTAAACTCCTTTTTGTGATTTTTTCGGTATTACATCCCCCAATATTCATTAACCTAGCCGTGATAAAATGGATGGTATCTCCTTTTTCTTTGAATTGCTGGATTACTTTGTCTGCATCTGGCAATAGTTCACATTCTTCTAGGACGTTTTTGTAGTATTTCTGAAAAAATGCAAATTTTGTTGTATCGTCCCAACCATATAGGACTTTCAAGTAGTAGCGGTTTTTGATTAACCCAAAGCTATCTCGATTAGTTGGTATTCCAGATATTTCTTCTTCATATTGATCAGCATATTTTAACATGGATTTTACGGTTAAAAATGTTGTATCGTCTATGTCAATTCCTATTTTCACTGGTTTTACTCCTTTTCTCTTATCGTTGCTCTCGGTTTCGTCCAGTCCACATATACTGGTTTGCGATTTCTTCATGTGCCTCATGGATTTTTTCCTCTGGTGTTCCGCCATTTGCCTCACGATAAATTCTCTTAAACTCCTCTGGCGATACTTTTGCTTTTGCCGCTTCTCTTTCAAATGTTGTAATATCCCCATTGGATAAGCGGATAATTCCTCTTTCACTCTCGTCTGTAATATCTGCTAAGTTAATGTCTGCGGTTGGATAGTCTTCTCTTAGGGTATCATAACGCTGGATTTCTTCTCCTACGCTTTCATTTAAGGTATGGTCCATGACTTCTTTTACTTGTTCATTGACTGGGTATTGTGTTCTGGTTTCAATTCCTGCGGATAAATAGCGATAACCCGCTTGTGTGGTTGGGTCTTCTCTTAATAACTCTAGATTTAGCTCTCCATAGCCATCAATAGTATAGCCAAAAGAGTATCTGTCATTGTATTTCATAATTCCATGTAGGTTTTCTCTTTCGAGTTCGTTTCCGTCTTTGTCTAGTTTAATTGGTCTTTCGTTTGTTGACTGTGCTTGTCCGACACTTTCTAATGCTTGGAATTTTCCCATTCTCTTTGATTTTCCAATCATCATAACTTCACGAGAACCTTTGACACGGCAGATTTTTACTCTTCCTTCATAATCTTTGGCTTCTGGTACAATTTCCTGAAAACGATTGTCGCGAATGTCTGCTTCAAAGGCTAAATCTCCTTTTTGAATTCCTAGGTCTTCCTCAATTTCTTCTTTTTGCATTTCAGACGCTTTTCCTTCTTCTTGTAGAGGCTCTTGCTCTTCTTTTTCCTCTGGTTCTTTTTCTTCTTCAAATTCTACTTCTACATCACGTGGATTTTCTCGTTTTTCGATTTTTTTGATATCTAGTGTAATTTCACCTCGTACTTCTAAGCCTAACAATCTTTTTGAATTCTCGTCTAATTTTTCTAAAAACTCTGGTGCTAATGTTAATTCGCCTTCTGCTGATAGCGTTGCAATGAGTTCTTGTTGTGCACTATAAATTTGATAGGAAACAACGCCATCGGTTTCCATTTTTACAAAATAGATATCGGTTGAAAATTCCAAATAACTTTCGGCACTTGGAAGGATAACGGTATCTTCTTGATAGCGGATACTTTGTATTTTTGTGCCATCTGCTGCAATGCCTTCTTGCAACTTGGCATTTAGTTCACGAATTCCTTGTAATCTTTCTTCTAACTCTTCTGGTGTTAATTCTTTCTTCTCTTCTTCCATGGGCTATTCCCCCTTAGTTAAACTTCTCTTTTATTATATCATATTATGGTTAAAAAAGCCAGTTCTCATATTGATTTATACTCTGTCCATGCACTGAGTACTTTTACCACTTTTGCTTCTCGGTCTACTTCATACACAAGTCGATGTTGTATGTTAATTCTTCTCAAATCTGCACCTTGTAATTCTCCTAATAGCTTTTCGTATGGTGGATTTTGAAATGGATTTTCTTTTCTAGTAGTTCATAAATGTCCTTTCTAAAATTTGTAATATTACCATTTATCATAATTTTCCCCTTTCTCTTATTAGAGCGTACGCAAAAACGTATGCCAATATTTTTCCCTATTACTTTCGCTTTCTGCACAAAAAAAGAAGAGATTTCTCTCCTCTTCATCCTGTATTTATTAGTCTTCTACTGGAGCACCCACTGGGCAAACACTAGCACATGTTCCGCATCCAATACAAACATTTGCATCAATTTTGTATTTATCTCCATCTTTTGAAATACATTGTACTGGGCAAGCAGCTGCACATGCACCACAAGCAATACAAGTATCTGATATTTTGTATGCCATTCTCCTTCACCACCTTTCTAATTGATTTCGTCTTCTTGCGATAATTGTTTTTGGTCTTGTTTTTCTAATTTCTCTAATTCTTTTAGTTCTGCTAAATTTTCTTCTTCTTCCTTGTCTACTTTTTTGTCATCTCCATTTTTTAAGATTTTGATATCTTTAGCATCATATTTCTTGAAATAGAATTCTCCGCTGTCTTTTTCTTTTAATTTCACACGGATTTTTTCTTTTAATGTTTCAATTCCATCTACAACACCTTCGCCGTCCTCTGTTTTTACAAGTGCTCCAATCTTCGGCAATCTTTTTAGTTTCTCGTCATAAACATTTTGTTCATATTTCAGACAGCACATCAATCTTCCGCAATTTCCTGAAATCTTGGATGGGTTTAGAGAAATATTTTGTTCTTTTGCCATTTTAATGGATACCGTTTCAAAGTTGGATAGAAATGAGCAACAACATAATTCTCTTCCACAAACGCCATTTCCGCCAATACGTTTTACTTCATCACGTACACCAATTTGGCGAAGTTCAATTCTTGTTTTGAATACAGCTGCCAATTCTTTTACCAATTCACGGAAATCTATTCTGCCATCTGCTGTGAAATAGAAAAGGATTTTGCTATTATCAAATTTGTATTCGACATCCACTAATTTCATGTCTAATTTGTGTTTCTTAATTTTTTCTTCGCAGATACGAAATGCGTCTTTTTCTTTTCGTTTATTTTCTTCATAATTTTTTCGGTCATGGTAATTGGCAATACGAATTACTTTTTTAAGTGGTGCTACAATACGTTCTTCTTCCACTTTTCGTACGTTGGTTACCACTTCGCCATATTCTTCTCCTTGCGAGGTTTCAACAACAACAAATTGTCCTTTCTCGATACGGAACTTGCCTGGGTCAAAAAAATAGATTTTGCCTGGCTTCTTAAATCTAACTCCTATGATGTTTTTCATTCATTTCCTCCCACATTTTTAGTAGCATTTGGTCGATTGTCATATCAAAATTTGCATTTCTGTTTAGTCTAATTTTGGCTTGTTCTACGATTTCAATTACCTTTCGGTAACGCAAGTCTTCTTTCATTTTTTGGTACAGAAGTACAATTAAATAGGCTAGTAGTTCTTGGATATCTTCTTTATTCTTGCTAAAGATTTCCGTTTGTTTGATATAGTCTAGTTGACTAGCGTGTTCTAGTTGTCCCACGATGGTAACCATCCCATCATATTCTTCTTGTTTTTCCCTTAATTCCAATGCTTTGCCAATACTGCCATCATATAGTCTTAGCATTTCTTCGGTTACCTTGGAAAAGCCATTTTGCAGTAAATAGTTCTGCAAGATTTCATCTGGTATTTTTTCAAATGGTATTTTTAAGCACCTCGATTTAATGGTTAAGAGAAGTGCACTTTCATTTGAGGTTAATAAAATAATAACAGCATAAGAAGGTGGCTCTTCTAAGGTTTTTAGCAAACAGTTTTGGGCTTCACTTCTCATGGTTTCTGCATCTTCAATAATGTATACTTTTCGTTCCCCTAGAATTGGTTTTTCATATACCTTTTCTTGCATAGCACGGATTTGCTCAATCTTAATGCCTTTTCCGTCTGGTTGAATGGTTAAAAAGTCTGGATGGTTAGCAGAAGCAAATTTGACACAAGAATTGCAAGTACAGTTTTCTTCTCCTGTTTGGCACAAAAGTCTTTTGGCAAAGGCTTTGGCAAAGGCACTTTTTCCAATTCCTTTGGTGCCAACCCATAGGTAACTGTTCACAATTTTATTTTCGCGAATTGCTTTTTGTAATTCTTGTTTGATTTTTTCGTTTCCTACTAAGTTTTGAAAATCCAACCTTTTCTCCTTTCGCTTCTATCGAATTACGCCAAATTGAGTAATTGGCCAGATACGAAGGATTACTTTTCCTTCGATTTTTTCGAGTGGGATACAGCCAAAATCTCGGCAGTCTGAAGAAAATCCTCGGTTATCTCCCATGGCAAAAACATAGCCTTCTGGTACGACAAAATCGTTGTAAACACTGGATTTCGTTGTAACTCCTGGTTGTAGATATGTCTCGTCTAGTTCTTGTTCATTACGATAGACTTTTCCGTCTTTGATTTCAATATGGTCATTTGGTCGTCCTACTACTCTTTTGATAAAACTCTTTTTACCGATTTCGAGTACATAGTATTTGAAATTTTGCCAAAGACCCTTTGGTTTATAGTCATAATGGGCAACTGGATTTTTCTGGTCTACGGTTGTTACATTGACATTTGGTGCTTCAAAAGTAATAATATCTTCATAGTCTGGTATTTGCTTGAAGGTTCTTCCCATACGGCTTAAAATGAGGCGTTGATTTTCGATCAAAGTTGGTTTCATTGACTCCATTTGTACAACCGTTGGCGTTCCAATAAAATATTTTATCAAGAGTGCTAGTACTAGTGCAATGATAATGCAATAGCCCCACTCTAATATTTCTTTTGTTTTTTCGTTAATCTGCATGATTTTCTCCTAAAGATTTCTTTTTTTCTGTTTCATTATATCGCACATCTACCTTTTTATCAATGACTTTCCTTGTTTTCTTTTGAATTTATTTTGCTTTCCTCTTTTTCGGTTTATCCAATAAAAATATAAAAAAAGCCATTCCGAAGAACAGCTTTTTGCGACGCCAAGCGTCAACACGAGGTCGGGGTTTTGCCTACTTTCTATACAGATTTCGAATCCCGGTAGAATATCTACATAACATAGTATATTCTTTCATCAGCCTTATTATACACAAATTTCTCTCAAAAGTAAATTGTTTTCCCAAAATTTTCTATCTTTTTTTATCCTGTGCAAAATAGGAGAAAATCATCAAAATACGGTCTGGTACGACTTTGGAGAAAAAGCGTGCTAGTTTAATATCCAAGCCTGGCACAATTACCTTTTTATTCTTCAACAGTTTGTCGATTGCATATTTTGCAATTTCTTCACTGCTTCTTTCTTTCAAGTTGAATTTCACTTTGGCAACCTGATTAAAGTTGGTCCCAACTGGTCCTGGACATAGCACACTCAGTACCACTTTGCTCTTTTGCTTGTGCAATTCATATTGGATACTTTCTGTTAAGCGATAAATATAGTTTTTGGTCGCATAATAGGTTGCCATGAGCGGACCTGGCAAAAATCCTGCTACTGACCCTACATTTAGTATTCTTCCTTGATTTACTTTTTGCATATCCTGCAAAAAGAGTTTGGTTAGAATATGCACTGCCATCACATTGGTTTTTACCATATTCATTTCAAAATCCAAATCGGTTTGCACAAAATCTCCAAATAGCCCAAAGCCTGCATTGTTGATTAAAATATCAACCGTTCCATAGGTTTCTTGTACGGTTTTATGAAAAGTAATGCAACTCTCTTCTTCTGCCAAATCAACTGGGTAGATATCCACATTTTGTCCTTTTTTGTGTAATTCTTCTTTTACTTTTTCCAATTTTTCTTGGTCTCTTGCAACTAAAATTAAGTCATAGCCTAACTTACTTAAATATCTTGCCATATCTCTTCCAATTCCGGAAGATGCTCCTGTTACAACTGCTCTCATATTTCTCTCCTTTTTTCCTATTGTATCAAAAAAATCCAGTGTAAATTTTTACTCTGGATTTTTCTACGTTTATTGCTTCAAATAGGCTTCTAATGCTCTTGCCATTTGGTCTGGGCAGGATGTTCCGCTTTCTCCCACAAGAAATTCCTTTTAGTTTTTGGATAACCGCTTCAATCGGCATTCCTTCTACTAATTTTGCAATTCCTTGCAAGTTCCCATCACAGCCACCTATTACTTTTACATGCTTCACAATACCGTTTTCCACGTCAAATATCATTTCCGTAGAACACACGCCTTGTGGTCGATAACGATATTCCATTATTACTCTCCTTCAAAGATGTGGTCGAATTCGTCTCCGTCGATTTTCTCTTTTTCTAATAACACACCTGCTACTGCATGAAGTTTATCTGCATGGTCCCTTAGAATTTCAAGTGCTCTGTTATATGCGTGGTCTACAATCTTCTTCACTTCTTCGTCAATGATAGCAGCGGTTTCTTCTGAGTATTCTTTGGATTGTGCAAAATCTCTTCCTAAAAATACTTCTTCTTGGTTTTGTCCAAGTGTTAAGGTTCCTACTCGTTCACTCATACCAAAGCGAGTTACCATATCTCTTGAGATTTTGGTTGCTCGTTCAATATCATTACTTGCCCCAGTCGAAATATCGTCTAGGATTAGTTTTTCTGCTACTCTACCACCAAGTAGAGATACAATTTGTTCTTCCATTTCGGTTTTAGACATAAAGGACTTATCTTCAGTTGGTCGATACATGGTGTAGCCTCCAGCCATTCCTCTTGGTACGATTGAAATTTGATGCACTGGGTCTTGGGTTGGTAAGAAACGACTAACAACGGCATGGCCTGCCTCGTGGTAAGCGACTAAATTCTTTTCTTTCTCGCTTCTCACTCTAGTACGTTTCTCTGGTCCCATGGTTACTTTTACCATAGCATCTTCGATTTCTTTCATCCCGATTTCTGGTAAGTTTCTACGAGCGGCAAGTAGTGCTGCTTCGTTTAATACATTTTCTAGGTCTGCTCCAGAAAATCCTGAGGTATTTTTTGCGATAGTTCTTAAATCAATATCGTCTGCTAAACGTTTCTTTCTTGCATGTACTTCTAGAATTTGCTCTCTTGCTTTTACGTCTGGGCTCGATACGACAATTTGACGGTCAAATCTGCCTGGTCTTAGAAGTGCTTTATCTAAGACATCTGGTCGGTTGGTTGCGGCTAAGACGATAACACCTTCATTAGCTGCAAATCCGTCCATTTCAACTAATAGTTGATTTAGGGTTTGCTCTCTTTCGTCATGTCCTCCACCGAGTCCTGCACCTCTTTGACGTCCTACGGCATCAATTTCATCTATGAAAATGATACATGGCGCACTTTTCTTGGCTTGGTCAAATAAATCTCTTACACGAGAAGCACCAACACCGACAAACATTTCAACAAAGTCAGAACCACTAATGATAAAGAATGGTACACCTGCTTCTCCTGCTACTGCTTTTGCAAGCAAGGTTTTACCAGTTCCCGGGTGTCCTACTAATAACACACCTTTTGGAATTCTGGCTCCCATATCGGTAAATTTCTTTGGATTTTTTAGGAATTCTACAATTTCTTCTAGTTCTTCTTTTTCTTCGTCTACACCAGCAACATCGTCAAAGGTTACTCTGTTTTTGTCATTGGCACTAAGAACTCTGGCTTTACTCTTGCCAAAGGTCATGGTCTTGTTTCCACCTTGGTTGGAGTTCATTAAGAAATACCAGAATAGTAAGAAAATAATTAAGATTCCAAATGGAGTGATAAGGCTTAAGATAACAAGCCAAATGGACTCGGATTCACTCATAACATGAATGGTCCCGGCCTTCATTCCATCTTGCAAGTTTTCCATCAAGTTTTCAATGCTTGGAATATTAACTGCTTTACTACTGTTTTCATTTTTCAATTTTACTTTGGCAGAGGTTCCTTCAGAAGAGATTTTAATTTCTTTGACATCTCCTGCTTCAATTTTGGTTAAAAGATCTGAGTACTCTAATTTGGAATTACTGTTGTCAACGATCGAAGTGGCAACAACAATTACAATAATTCCTAAAATCAGCCACATCGCTAATGTTTTGATTCCGTTTTTCAAATTTCGTCTTCCTCCTTTTTTATCCTTTCGGACAATTTCCCTTTTATCATTTTGCACTATACCATATAAAAAAAGGGTTTTCAAGTAGAATTTGTCGCACGTTTTTCACTTTTTTCGACATCTTCTCTTACGGCTATTTCCGCTTTAACCCCTTTTTTCTCATTTTATGACATTATCATAACATTTATTCTTTTTTCTTTTACTTCTACTTTTAGTCCTTGATATGGCACAAGGTACTTATTCCCTATGTTTTTTTGACACATCTTACGAATATCTTGGATATGTACTTTTTCTAGTTTTCCGCGTAGTTCCGCATAGTTTTTGCACCGTATAACGTAGCATTTTACTTTGTACCAAAGGTTCTAGTTTTTGAAATGCTTTCCAGTCCAAGGCTATTTTTTCTTTGGTTTCTTCTTGTACAAGTTCTGCATAAATTTGGGCTAATTGTTTTTCCCAATACGCTTCTTCTTCTTGCACCAAGTCTCCCAATCGGTTTAGCCCTGTGATAATATTCGGATTGAATTCTTGCTCTAACATTGGTAACAATTCATTTCGGATTTTATTTCTGGTATAAATATTCTCAAAATTGGTTTGGTCTATACATGGTTGTAAGTTTTTTTCTGCACAATATGCTTCAATCTGTTTTCTAGTGCAGGTAATCAGTGGTCGAATATATCTTCCATCTCGGATTGGTTCAATACCTTTTAAGCCGGATATGCCAGTTCCACGAAGTAGGTTCATTAAAATGGTTTCGGCATTATCATTAGCAGTATGGGCTGTCGCAATATGGTTTGCCCCTACTTTTTCTGCAATTTCTTCAAAAAAAGCATAACGCTCTTCTCTTCCCGCCGTTTCGGTACTGATCTTTTTTTGTTTCGCGATTTCTGCTACTTGAATGTGCTTGACATAGCATGATATTCCATTTTTTTGGCAATAGGCTTTAACATATTCTTCATCGTGTTTTGCTTCTTGACGAATGCCATGATTGATGTGGCATACATAGAGTTGCAACTCCCACTCCTGCCTTAAACTAACAAGTAAGTCTAGTAAGGTAATGGAGTCTGGCCCACCGGATACGCCTACTATAATGCTATCTTTTGGTTTTAGCATGCTATATTCTGCAATGGTTTGTAATACTTGTTCTTTCATATTTTTCTCTATTCTTTATATCGATTTGCAAATTTAGTAAAGTTACCAAGCCAAGCAAGTTCCACTGTTCCAGTTGGTCCTGACCTTTGCTTTGCAATAATAACTTCGGCAATTCCTTTTTTCTCACTGGCTTCGTTATAATATTCGTCACGGTATAGGAACATAACAATATCCGCATCCTGCTCGATAGAACCAGACTCACGAAGGTCTGACATAATTGGTCTATGGTCTGGTCGTTGTTCTGGCGCACGGGATAATTGGGATAGAGCAAGAACTGGTACACCAAGTTCTTTCGCTAAGATTTTCAGAGAACGGCTAATTTCAGCAATTTCTTGCTCGCGGCTGGCTCCTCTTTTTCCACTTCCAGTAATGAGTTGTAAGTAGTCAATGACAACTAATCCAATCCCTTTTTCAATCTTCATTTTTCGGCATTTGGAACGAATTTCCATCATGGAGATTCCTGGTGTATCGTCAATGTAGATTGGTGCTTCAGATAGTTCGCCAGAAGCAGCTGCTAGTTTTGCCCAATCATCGTCTTCGATTTTTCCTGTTCTTACTTTGTTGCTGTCTACCATGGCTTCACTACATAGGATACGGTTTGCCATTTGTTCTTTTGCCATCTCTAGGCTAAAAATAATCACTGGCGTTTTTGCTCTGACTGCTGCGTGGGTTGCAATATTTAGGGCAAACGCAGATTTTCCCATGGCTGGTCTTGCTGCTACTAGGATTAGTTCAGAACCATGAAGTCCCGCTGTTTTATAGTCTAAATCTGCAAAACCACTTGGTACACCCGTAATGTGTTGTTTTTGGTTATATAGTCTTTCGAGTTCTGTAAAAGAGTCTACTAAGATTTCTTTAATCGGATGATAGCCTTTTTGGTTTTTTCGCTGAATGGCATCATAGATACGTTTTTCGGCTTGATCCATAATGAGTTCTACTTCTTGGGTCGGGTCGTAGCCAAGTTCAATCACATCATTTCCGGTTCGGATTAGTCCACGAAGAATGGATTTTTCTTCTACGATTTTGATGTATTTTTCAACATTGGAGGTGGTTGGCACTTTATCTGGTAAGCTTGCAATGTATTCGAGTCCCCCAACCGCTTCTAATTTTCCAAGGCTGGAAAGTTCGGCCTTCAAAGTAATAATATCTACTGGCTCAGAGCGATTATACAAATTGGTAATGGCTGTGAAGATAAGGTTGTTATCTTCTCGGTAAAAATCTTCTGGCTTTAATATTTCTAAGGCAGAAGAAACCGCATCTCGGTCAGTTAACATACTTCCGATTACGGCTTGCTCTGCTTCAATATCATGTGGTGGTACTTTTCCTAATTCCATGTTTTTTCTCCTTTAGATGGATGTTACTTGCACTTTTAGTTTTCCAGTTACGCCTTCATAGAGTTTAATCTCCACTTGAAAGTTACCAAGTGTTTTGATTGGTTCTGCTAGTATAATTTTCTTTTTATCGATTTCCATTTTGCATTGGCTTTTTAGGTTTTCTGCAATTTCTTTTGCAGTTACTCCTCCAAAGATTTTTCCGTTTTCGCCTGCTTTAACTGGAATTTGGATGGTAATATCTTTTAGTTTCTTCATCATTTCATAAGCAGCTTCTTTTTCTAAGTCTTTTTGATGTTGTTTGGAGTCCTTTTTTGCTTGTAGTTTCGCCATATTTTCTTTGTTGGCTTCTACAGCTAGATTTTTCGGAAATAGGAAATTGCGGGCATATCCATCGCTTGCGTTAATGACTTCATCCTTTTTCCCTACCCCTTTAATATTGTCTAATAAAATTACTTTCATTTCCCTTTCCTCCTATTTTTTAGTTTTGTTGTTCCTCAAAGTATTCATCTATCTTGCGAATTAACTCTTGTTTTACTTCTTCCATGGAAGGTCCTTCTACTTGGGCTCCGGCTAAGGTAATATGTCCGCCTCCCCCTAGTTTTTCTAGGATTAACTGTACATTGATTTCCCCAATGGAACGTCCGCTGATACAGAATTTTCCGTCTTGGTTTCCAATGACAAATGATGCGGTAATATCACTGATGGTAAGAAGTTCGTCTGCTGCTTTGGCACAGATAATATTGGCATCATTTCCTGGTTCTGTATAGGTGGAAATAGCGATGCTTTCATGAATAACGTCCGAGTTTCCAACAATGTCTGAAATCTTATTATACATTTCTAAATCGCTTTGGAACATTTTCTTTACTTTGATGATATCTACGCCACATTTTCGCAAATATGCTGCTGCTTCAAAGGTTCTAACACCAGTCTTAAAAGTAAAGTTTTTGGTATCCATCATAATGCCTGCATAGAGTCCTTCTACCTCAATGGTTTTCAAGGTTGGTTGTGTTTCGGCATATTCTAAAATTTCGGTAACCAATTCACAAGCAGAAGAGGCATATACCTCTTGGAAGGTCAAAATAGCTTCTTCAATATAGTCTGTGCTTCTTCTGTGGTGATCGATTACTACAATTTTATTGGTTTCGCCCAATAATTCTGGAATTTCTACATAGTCTTTTTTGTTGGTATCTACAACTACTAGTAGGGTGTCTGCATTGATTTTAGCAAGTGCTTCTAGTTTATCGATAAAAGCAATTTGATATTCGCTTTCTTTTCTGGCTTCTGCTAGAAAGTGCTCAATTCCAATGGTCGTATTTTGATTGACAATAAAGACTTCTTTTCCCATTTCTTTGGCTAAGCGGTAAATACCGAGTGCTGCTCCCATAACATCCATATCTGGATTGCTGTGTCCCATTATCATAACACGGTCTGTTTCGGAAATGAGTTCCTCTAGCGACTGCGCCACAATTCTTGCCTTTACTTTGGTTCGCTTTTCGACCTCTTGGGTTCTTCCCCCAAAGAAAACATATTTTCCATTTTTACGGACAATGGCTTGGTCGCCACCTCTTCCTAAAACAATGTCTAATTCCAACATTGCATCTTTGTATTTTTCATAATTGGATTTTCCTTCATTGGAAATCGCGATACTTAATGTTGCTGGAATTTTACTAGCAATGTTTAGTTCTTTAATTTCATCTAAAATACTGAACTTTTGCTCTTGGATTTTCTCTAATGCTTTTTGTTCAAAAATAGCAATGAATTTATCTCGATCAGATTTTATCATTAAGCCTTGGTAACGAGATGCCCAATCATAGATTTTCTTTTCTACGGATGCAATGGTTTGTGGTTTTTCTTCTTCTTCAATGGCTTGCATCATTTCCTCGTAGTTATCGATGGTTAGGATTCCCACACAAATTTGGGAGTCCTTGCATTGTTCTTCGAGTTTTAAGTGTTCAGTTTCATCTAAGAAATATAATGCTGCTAGGTTTTGGTTTTTTAGGTTATGCGAACCTCTTACTGTTTCTCCCATTACATGGTATTTGCGTTCTCCGAGTTCAATCTGGGTTTCAATTTTACCATCTTGTATACCACGATTGTTGTTAACTTCCACCTTGTGTTCTTTCATAATTTCTTTGATGGCACGGTTAATATCTGTTTCCATGAATTCATCTGTAAAACGATTGCTGTTCCAGATAATCATACCTTTGTCATTGACAATCGCAAGTGGAATTGGTGCATTCATAAATGCAATTTTCGCTACCTTGTCAAAAGAAGTGGTAATCTCTTTTATTTGGGTTTCAATTTCTTCTTCTCGTTGTTGGATAATCACAATGGTGTACACAGCAAAACATACGAAAATAACCAATGCAATCGGGATATATTGTGGGTTAATAAAGCACAAGATACCCAGTAATATGGTAATTGCAATTAAGTACACTACTAATTTTCCTGCTTTCCCATTCAAAAAACTTTTTTTGGACATATAAATCTCCCTTTATTTACTTTGCTTTATTCTACCCTCAATTCTAGTATTTGTCAAGGTTTGAGGGATTTTTCACACAAGTTTTACAAAGAAAAAGCAGAAGGAGGAAAATGGGTACTGGTTTCCCCTATTTTCCTCCCTCTTGAAATGGTCTATTGCGAATCGAAGTATTTCTGCGCCTGGTTTTTCCGCACGTTAAGGACGATACGGACATTGACAGGGAAGACGTTGGGCGGTTCTGCCTCACTCCCAACGGCACGAAGCCCTGCGGCAATCACCTGCGGATGTTTTTTGGCACTAACCTGAACGATATGCCGGCGGTAGAAAGGAAGTTCCTCACACGCCTTTACTTGGCACTCCAGTTCGGCTCGAGCCGCCTCATAGTACGGCTCCAGTTCGGTCCGAAGTTTCTCTTCCCACTCCTGGCTCTCCCTCGGGTCATCCATCGCAGTTGCCCGCCAGAACAGCAGATTCTCTCTGTATTCGTCAGTCAGGTGTTTTGCTATTTCTTCGACCATTTCTTCTTGCGTTTGAAAGGACACAATGCGTCCTCCATTTAACGCTTGCTTGGTCTGGATTATGCTGTCTGTATCAAACCGCATAAGTCCACCTCCTACATAAGATAGCAATATTATATCACGTTTTATGTAAATTTGCAAATTTCTCTACCAATACCATCCTCGACCTCTTTTGTATCTCCATCGCCTCCACCTTGCGTCGCAACCGATGAGTATGGTTGTCACAACAATAATAATTAGTCCTAGCCCAGCTGACCACAGGTTTTGGATAAAGCGATAACGAAAACTATTTTTATACTCATAAAGGTTTCGTACATTATCTATTGCTCCTTGTCGTGCTTCTTCTACAAAATTTTCTGGCAGATTATATGTTTCCGCAAATTCGCTTGTATCTGGCATATAGGTATCAATATGCTTTGCAAAGGCTCTTTCGTCAATTTCTTTTGGTTTTGCTGCAATAGCAGATATGATTACAGCAAGCACAATATATATAACAATGATAATCCCCATTTTTTTCATTTTTTGGTTACTCCCCATTCACGATATTTCTCATAACTTTTTTGAATATATCCTTGGATATCTTCCATTTTGCTTTCAATATCTTCTACCAATTTGAGTTGGTTTCTGGCACGGTCTAAATTATGGGTAGCATAATCGCATTTGAAGTATAAATCTCCATTGATATAGTCATCTAGGAAACGCATTCCTAATTCTAGTGTTAATAATCGGATTGCTTCTCCCATTAGCCTTACTTCTTCTGCTACTAAGTATGGAGCAAGTTCGCTTAAATAGCCATCAGTGTAACATTCAAACCAGTCCATTCTAAGATATACTTTGCTCAAATCTGCTTCATCCTCGGCTGCGTTTGACGTTGCCGAGCGAATGCCATCTCCATAATCATACAAACCGCTTCCTGGCATAACGGTATCTAGGTCAATGACGGCTAAAAAGTCTTTTGTTTGCTCATTTAATATAACATTATTCACTTTGGTGTCATTGTGGGTTACACGATAGGGAATCTCTTTGTTTTTGAGTTTATCTACTAATAGACTGCATATCTCTTTTCGTGCTCGGATAAATTCAATTTCTGGTTTGACTGATTTTACTCGTTTTGCTCGGTCCTTTTCCACATCTTGTTCCCAGTTTGTGTATCGATTTTTGGTATGGTGAAAGTCTTTTATGGTTTCTGCTAAGGTTCCGATGGGATATTCTTTCAGTAGTTTTTGAAAATTACCAAAGGCTTTTCCTACACTGTGCACAATTTCTGGATTTTGGGTCGTATCGTAACTAATCCCATACTGGATAAAGTTATATACTCGGTAAAACTCTGTATCTCCCGCTTCGTTTTTGCATACATACATGTTGCGTCCATCTTTGGTTGGAATAACTTGTAATACCTGATGTACTTTATCTCCATTCTTTTCTAGTTCTTTTTGAAGGTGTTTGGTAATTCCTTCGATATTATTCATCACTTCATATGGATTTTTGAATACATATTGATTGATTTGTTGCACTAAATACTGCTTTTTTTCTCCTGCTTCAAGATAGGTTGCCACATAGGTTTTATGGATATTTCCTGCTGTAATTGGTTTGATTTCTACTAAGTCTCCTGCGATTTCAAAATTTTTTATCAATTCTTCGTTCATATTTCTAACCTCTGAGGGATATTATAGCATGGCTTACGAAAAAAAGAAACAAGATTTTCGTCTTGTTCCTTTTTCGTTTTAATTGCTTTCAATTAGCATTAACTGTATTTTTGCTAAGTCCGTTATGCTTATTTTCTTGTTATCGTCTAAGTCTGCTGCTTCAAAGTATTCATTTTCCAAAAGTTCGTCTTCGATATAGTGCAAGCAGATTTTAGCAAGGTCGGTTAAGTTAATACTTCCGTTTCCATCAATGTCTGCTTTTACCACAAAGGTATAGACATTTTTTCCGACATAGGCTTTACTTCCTGTTCCAATCTTCGCATTTTCTGCTAAGACTTTCTCGTTTCGGTCTTTTAGAATTACTTTTTCCGTGGATTGGATATTTTTGCGGAATTCACTAACGGCTAAATCTAATGGCACGTTTCGGATTTTCTTGTCTTTAATTTCATACTTGCTGGATGTAATGTCCTCTGGCGGTGTTACTGGCTCTTTCTTTTCAATCCAAGTAACTTCTGCTGTTATGCTGTTGGTGTTTCCTGCTTCGTCCACAAATTGGAACGTGAATTTTCCGTTTTTGGTAAAGGTATATGTGGTAGCATGGTTGTTATTCGTAACCGTTACATTAGGTTTATCGAAAGTGATGGTTACGGTTACATCGGTGTCTGTTTTTTCAGTCTTATCATAGGATAGGGTTGCATTTGGTTTTACCATATCAATCCAATCGACAGTAACTGGGATGGTGTTACGGTTTCCAGCACGGTCTTCTAATTCAAAGGTAAAGGTACCATCTTGGGTGAAGGTATGAGATAATCCGCCTTCACTTAGCACAGTTACTGGTTCATTTGGTGTAATCGTTGCTTTTACTGGTTGATTGGTTTTATTCGTTGTACTAAATGCTACTTCTGCGGTTGGTTTCTCGCGGTCAATCCAGTCCACACGGATTGGTATTCTTCCGGTATTTCCGTCTGGAGAACGGAATTCAAAACCATCTTCTCCATTTTTGGTAAAAGTATATACTTTGCTACCACCATTGCTAATAATGGTGTATCCGTCTTCGATTTCAAGTGTTACTGTAACATTTCCTGTTGTCCATTCTTGGGTAGAATAGGTCAAGGTATATTCTGGCATTTTAGCAATCCAGTTGACACTTGCTGTAATGGTGTTGGTATTGCCAGCACGGTCTACAATCTCAAACGTAAAATCTCCGTTTTTCATGAAAGTATGGGTTAAAGAGTGATTGTTATTCGTTACCGTAATTGGTTCGTTTGGCTCTAATGTTACCGTTACTGGTTGGTCTGTTAAGTGTGTGGTGCTGTAAACTAAATCCGCTGTTGGTGGTTCTTTATCAATCCAATCAACACCAACGGTTTGGGTTCCAATATTTCCAAGTGCATCGGAAAATCTGAGTTGGTATTGTGTATTTTCTTCAAAGGTAATGTTATATTCTCCCGTTTCCGTTGGTTGAATATTATTGGATAAAATCGTTACATTTGGTTTATCAAAGGTAATCGTTGCTATAACCTCTTGATTGGTTGGCTCTGTGGTACTAAATTTAACGATTGCGTTTGGTACCGTTTTGTCAATCCAATCGACCGTTGCTGTCGCACTACCGGTATTTCCGTCTTCGTCCACAAATTCAAAAGTAAAGGTACCATTTTCGGTAAAAGTGTGGGTTAAGGAACCATTGTTGTTGGTTACCGTGATTGGTCGAATTAAATTGACTAATTCTGCGGTTACATCTTGACAGGTTGGAGTAGTAATACTGTAGTTGACATCTGCTCTTGGTTTTTCGTTGACAACAACATTTTCATATAGTTTTAAGACCGATAATGCGAGGGTTGTATAATCTCCCGAGTAGATTGCTGTACATTCAAACTTAACGTATAGTGCTTTTTTCGGCTCTGCGAAATTGATGGTTTTTAGTCCATCACTATCGCCTAAATTTGTTCCCGTTGCTGCTAATTCCCAGGTTTCTCCATCCATGCTGACATAAATATCTGCTTTGCTCGGTCTTCCATATGGGATAAAATTCAAATATTTCGCGTTTTTATCTGGTGCAAATTCTAGTTTAGAAATATATCTTGGTTGGTCTAGTTTAACTGATACATGGGCTGGTAATTGACCTTTGGTAGAACGCCAATAGGTATTTAAGTTTCCATCTAAAAGATTGTTTGGATCTCCTGACCATGTTCCATTTACTTCGTGTATTTGTAGGAATTTTGGTTTGATATACCATTTTGTATCATCTGAATTGTTTTTATGGAAAGTGAAGACGACTGGATTACTTGGTAATTGTGTTCCAGTTCCTACAATACGGACGTATACCACTTTTTCTCCTTCAAAAATTGGGTTGCTACCATCAAAGGAATTCCAACCTTTACTTTGGTCTAATGTCCATTCCATTTCATTGGTTGCCCCATACAAGCGGTCTTCTTCGTCATTCATAGTAACACCGCCTGGGAAAGCTCTTTTGGTAATATCGATGGTGTAAATATTGGCTTCTGTCATTGGTAATCCAGAAATGTGGATTTTAATGTCTTGCTCTGCTGTAATACTTGCGATTTCTTCTGGTGTCAAGATGGCATCATGCTCATAGCAATCCGTCCAAGAACTTCCTCCATCTAGGCTGTAACTCCAATTTACTTGGGCACTTCTTAATTGGCTGGATAGCATAATTTTTCCAGCATTTGCTCCATCAAAAGAGAAATTGGCAAGGCTTGGATTTTTAATGCCTAATAGTTGTTCTGCTACCACTTTAATTTCAGAAGCATAAAGGGTGGCAGATGCTGGTGCATGGGTCGCATTTTTCAATGTGTTTTCTTGTAATAACATCAAACGGCTACGATTTTGTGGTGTGGTTAGTTTGGTTTCTAGTCTTCTGGTTAAATCGTACATTGGTAATGGGTGGTATTTCATAACATCCGCAATTTCTTCGGCTAGTTCTAGTACATCCTCTTCTGTTGCAGATGGGTCTGTAATACATAAATCCACTAAACCAATCCATGCGTCAAGGTTAATGATTTCTTCTTCTAGTGCATCTCGGTAAATATTTTCTAGTTTTGCACGGTCATCTTGATACATATTTTCTTGTAATAAGATCAATTCTGATTTTTCATATTTGTCGTATTCGTTTTGTGCATCTTGTGCTAGGAAGTGGTAGGATGCGTTTTGGATGCCTCCTCCATTGGTTGCATAACGATGTCCCCAACCGTTTGGAATACGTCCTCCACTACCAGTGTTTGCCCAAGCACCTCCTACAACGTTATACGATAGACGCCAAGTATTTCTTCCACCACCTGCATCTGCTAGGTAGATATATGCTGCGTGTCCTGGTTGCCCACAAACTTTGGCTGGGTAACCCCATACGCCATAGAGGTTAGCGGCTGTTTTGGAAAGTCCTCCACAAACTGCTCCTTCTTCAAAAACAATCCATAGTTTTGGAACACCTGATTGATAAGTAATGTTATATTTGGCTAGGTTATATTTTTGGTTCCATTTATCGTAGTTTTCCGCACTATAGTATTGTGGTCTATAGTAATTATAATATTGTGGCATGACATAGTCCATGTATTTGAATGGATTGAAACGGTCTACTGTACTGGAGAATTTTTTGGAGTAGTCATGTAACCACATAATTTCTTCGTCATCAATATTCGTAAACAGTACAATTCTCATTTCTTCGACAGTAAAGTTTTCAAACATTCGGCTATTGGCAAGTAGTCCATCTAAGTGCATTTGTTTATAGATTTCATATCTTGTAACTGGATTAGATGGTGGATTATTTCCTGCCCATAGACTTACATTAACGGAATGGGATAAGGATAACGATAACATCATTCTTAGGTATAAGTCTTTATATGGTACTCCGTTTGCAGTTTCTCCTGTTGCTTCTAGGTCTTCTCCATGTGCATGGTAGAGATTGTTTAATACACGTAAGGATTGCAAATAGCTTCCATTTGGTGGACCACCCATTGTCCATAAGCGTAGTGCTTTTTCGTCACGTAAAAACCATTCCAAGGTTTCTTTGTGCTCTGGTTTCTCGTCTACAAAACAACGTAATTGGTATTGTCCTACATTTTTAATAAATTCTCTTTGTAATAGAGGAAGGACAGCGTCTTCACGAATTTGCCCTCTTTGATAGGTTGGTCTTAGGATTTCGTCAAATTCTTCTACGGTCATCATGATATTGTCTTGATAGGTGCTTTTTACTAGTTTACAATCGCCCCATACCGAGTTATCTTGTGCAGTGGTTCCGTTTTGATGGGCATATAGTCTAAGATATTTGGCTCCATTGAGTGGGATTTTGCAGTAAACTGCATTGTCTGCACTTTTCATTGGTTGTGGATTTTCTTCGGTACGTAAATCCCAGTGCTCTCCGTCATTGGAGGTATAGATATAGAATTTTACACCATCTCCTGCGTTGGCTACCTTGGTACTAATGCCATAGTAGGTAATAAAGTGTGTGTAATCCTCACTATATTCGCTAATATCATAATCAACCGTAGAGGTAGCATGCGCCCAAATTCCTTTTTTGACTTCTAAGTTGGAACCATTGATTTTTAGGTTAAGTGGTGTGTTATCATTGTTTTTATCAAAAAAGACAGTACTCCAACCAACAGTTGCTCTTAGATAGTTAATATCGGATAAGTAAATAAATTCTTTCTCTTCACTTGGCGTGTCAGTTTCTTCTTCTGCTTCTGGTTCACTGGTCGCCTCTGCCATTGGCTCGGCAGTCTGCTTTTCTGTGGCTACTATGGTTTCTTCTCCCGTTGCAATTTCACTACTGCCGGTTTGATAGGTAAATAGATTATATGGCGGTATTTCTTTGTAACGGGCTTTTGTGCTAACAAAATAAAGCCCAATACCGGCTAATAATAACATACAAAAACTAATTAAAAAGATTTTTCCTCGTTTGTGTGTTTTTTTCATCGAAATCTCTCCCTATTTTACATTTTATCACAATTTTATTGTAGCATATCCATTGGTTTTGTACAATATCAAAAATACTTTTCCTTGCCACTTTTTATGACGATTTTTCATCAAAAAAGAAACTAGTTTTTGCTTTCTAGTTTCTTTTTAGCGATCTCTTCGGATTTTATTTTCTTTTAAGTCTACTACATAAGTCGCATTTCTTGGGAAGATACTGCCCACTGGCATGCTGGATTGGACTGCTTTTAGTCCTGCTTCGATTACCTTTGGGCTTTTTTGACTATTTATCTTAATCACTTGGTTTTGGTAAATCGGGCTTTGGGCCTTTGCCTCTTCTGTAATCGCTTCTTTAACCGCGTCTGCAAAAGGCACAACTTCTTTTTGGATACGTTGTGTCCAATATTGTTGTTCGATACGGTCATTTGCCGCAGCTACTTTCCAGTTTTCTAAATTATCTTGGTATCCACTTGCTAGAAGCCCTGCTACCGCCGTAAGCATCTCATCTTGTGAACCAAAAGGAATGGTTTCTCCTTTTGCTAGGACTTCTTTCATTCGGATTATGCTGTTATCATCTAACTGCATAATTTTCTCCTCCTAAATGCTTCGTTCGTTATGATTATATCATATTTTATGTTGATTTTCAATTTTTGATCTTTTTACCATTCTATGCTTCTTTTTTTTAGATATTTTTATTGTATCACATTTTTCTCAAAAAGGGTAGAGCCCCAGAGCAAAAGTTCTGCTCTGAGGCTCCTGGCTCGGTTTACCAGCAGTTGGCAAGGTCCCACACATACAAGTCAACAATAGTTTCGTCCTCACTTCCCGTGATAATCACAGCGAACCGGCTCCGGTTTTCCACCACCAGAAACGGGTTCCTCGCCTTTTGGATGGTTTCCAAAACGCCTCGGAAGTTCTGCATATTGTTGCAGCCGTCCTTGTGGCTCTGGAAGATACGGATTTTGTCCATTTTGTGGCTGTACGTGATAATGCTCTGCATGAGCCGGTAGGCGATGGGGTCGCTCGTGAACATCTCGTTGACAGCCTCTGTGTCAACATCGATTTGCTCCTGGTCGACACGGGCACATACCACGCTCGGTCCAATGATGGACCACAGGCCGAGTAGCCGATTATCCTCTGCTCCCAGCAGATTTCTGCAAACTGTGTTGTTCGGGCACCAACCCTCATTCTCAAACTTTGCCATTTTCCTTCCTCCTTGTGCATTAGCACGGTCGTAAGTTGATAGGAACATAGTTGAAACGGAGTTTTGCGAAAGGTTTCTATCCACTATTATATCATATTTACATAACGTTTTCAAACCACGCCAACGTATTTTCTTTTATCCTTTTGTATCCAATTCCTCCTTTGTGAACAGCAAAAAAAGATTGTAAACACCTAAACTTGGTACTTTTTTTAGTAATTCCTTGTCTATCGATGGAAATATTGCTTCTCCTGATACAATTTCTTCTGATAGGAAAATTCCATTTTTTTCGGCTTGTGCAAGTGCATATTGCATTTCTGCTTGAATACCACTCATTCGGATTGCTTCTAATTCGTCGATTTGGGCAATTTGTTCTTCACTTAATTGCAATTTTTCGGCTACGTTTTCCACATTTTGTTCTTGTTTTGTGAATAAGTATGCTCGAATAGTGGCTGGCTGAATTGTTTTTTGTAGTTCTTCTAATTTTTCTTGAAATTTTTTTGCTTTCGCATACGTTGACCTTGCATAAGATACCATACGATTATTTCCTTTCTTTTGCGAATATGAAAAGGATTAGACTTTACGCTAATCCTTTTCGTATACATTATCATATTTTGCAATCTTTTTCAAATGCTATTTGGTTCCAAAAATGCGGTCCCCTGCGTCGCCTAATCCTGGTACAATGTACGCATTTTCATTTAGTTTTTCGTCTACAACTGCACAATAGATTTGAATATCTGGGTGCTTTTCCTCAATTTTCTTTAGTCCTTCTGGTGCCGCAATAATACACAAGAATTTAATTTTGGTTACCCCTTCTTTTTTTAGTTGCTCAATGGTATCCATTGCAGAACCACCAGTTGCAAGCATAGGGTCTAATACAATTACTTCTCGGTTTTTAATATCTGCTGGCACTTTATAGTAATACCTTTGTGGCTCAAAAGTAGTTTCGTCGCGGTACATTCCAATATGCCCAATTTTAGCATTTGGAATGACACGAATAACTCCATCTAGCATACCAGTTCCCGCTCGCAAGATTGGTAAAAAAGCATATTGGTCTTCGTTTAATCTTCCCGTTTTCATTTTGGTAATCGGTGTTTCAATTTCTACCTCTTGCAAAGTAGCATCTTTGGTTGCTTCATAACAGAGGAACATCGCAAGTTCTCCAATGATTTCTCGAAATTCTTTGGTACCTGTTTTTTTATCTCGTAAAATGGATAACTTGTGTTGAATTAATGGATGGTTTAATACAATTTCTTTCATTTCTTACCCCTTCTTTGCTACTTTCTTGGTTTTCTTTTCTGGTTTTGCTTCTACTTTTTCCTCTTTTTTGGTGTCTTCTTTCTCTTCTTTTTTCTCTTCTAATTTTTTTAGTTCTTCTCGTTCTTCTTTTCTTTCGCGTAAGCAAAGGTTTAATACAACACCGATGACAGCTGCTAAACTCATACCAGAAATGGTAAGTGAAAAGTCGCCACTAACAAAGGAGATAGCAGCTCCACCAAGTCCTAATACAAGCATGGTTGCGGCTACTACTACATTTTTGGATTTACTAAAGTCTACTTGGTTTTGAATCAGTACTTTTAGTCCATTTACAGCAATGAAGCCATATAGGATGAGGGATACACCTCCAAGTACTGCATTTGGAATACTAGATACGATAGCGGTAAATTTTCCTAAAAATCCAAGGCAGATAGCAAAAATAGCGGCAAGTCCAATAACCCAAACCGATGCAATTTTTGTCATTCCCACAACAGAAGTATTTTCTCCATAAGTGGTGTTTGCTGGTCCTCCTAATAGTCCTGCTGCTATGGTTGCAAGTCCGTCTCCTAATAGAGTTTTATCCAAGCCCGGGTCTTTTAATAAGTCTTTTCCAATAATTTGTCCAAGTGCTGTATGATCTCCAATATGTTCTGCCATGGTTACTAAAGCAATCGGTGCAATGGTTAGAATCGCACCAAGACTTGGTGTATAGTTGACAAATGGAATCATGAAGCTTGGCATACTAAAGAATGCTGCATCTGCAATTGGAGCAAAGTTTACTAATCCAACCACGCAAGCCGTTAAGTATCCTACTACAATTCCAATTAGAAATGGGATAATTCGAGCAAATCCTTTTGCACGAACCATTACAATAGCGGTTACAAGGAAGGTTACGACAGCAACAAATACTTCTTTCCACTGAATGACTTCGGCTGAAAGTCCCATTTGGGATATGGCACTTGGTGCAAGTCCTAATCCAATTATCATAATCATTGGTCCAATCACAAGTGGTGGCAGTACTTTGTCCATCCATTTTTTGCCCACTAATTTAATGATAAGAGCAGTGATGACATAGATTAGTCCTACGACTAAAGTTCCTGTCATGGCTCCCCCAATTCCACCTTTGAGATAAGCAGCGGCTAGTGGTGCAATAAAGGCGAAGGAGCTGCCTAGATATACAGGTGATTTTCCTCTGGTACACAAGATGTAAATTAAGGTTCCTATTCCTGAGGTTACTAATGCAACTGGAATGGTAAGTACCGTTTCTCCTGCTGCAGAGTTTACCAAAATTGGTACTAAAATGGTGGCACCAAACATGGCAAACACGTGTTGAATGGCAAGTATAATCCATTTTGGAATACTTGGCTTTTCGTGTACGTCTAACATCATTTTGCTTTGATTACTCATAAAATCCTCCTTTTTTTCTTGGGCTTTTTTGTAAAAAAGTACAAAAAAAATACGAAACACTAAAACACTTTTAGTTTTCGTATCGTATCGAAAAAGATGAAAACGCAAATAAACGCACTCTTCTGCCTTTTTTCTTTGTTAAGTTATTTCCGTTTTTTCCATTAAGATTTTGCATTTTTTACACCCTCCCATATTTTATCGAATCCGTCGACAAATTTCAAGGTTTTTTTCAATTTTTTTCAATTATGATTAGAGGTACACAAAATGTACATTTTAGTGTACTTATTTATGAATTTGTTTTGTGTACTATTATGTGTAGGTGGTGAAATAGATGGACAAACTCAAAATAGTAAGTCAGAAAAAATCGCGCGATACGGTAACTAGAACCATTCGCATCAATGGTGTATCCTTTGACAAAATTAACGAATTGGCAGAAGAATATGATTTAAGCTTTAACGCAGTCATTAATCAAGTAATTGAATATGGTTTAGCAAACTTGGAAGAGTAACAAAATCTTTTTTCTATACTTGTTCTATCTATTGGGCATTTGTGAATTTATTTTGATTTTCATTTAGCATTCAAAAAAGGAAGCCGAGCAGGAATTTTTTCTCCTGCTCGGTTTTCCTTTGTAGCACACACCATTTTTCGTTACTTTTTCTGGTCGTCTTCCACTTGCTTTATAACCTTGTATGCCTCATAGTTCATGAGTGCCCCCATCGCTGAAGCAATCAGCAAGAGAAATATACTCATATCGATTGGCATTTGGAAATATTGGCAAAGGAAAAGTAGGGCAAGCCCCATCCCAAAGATGGCGTCGCATAAAAAGATTGCTATGGTACAACTTTTCTTGTCCCTCTTTCTCCCTGCAAGGATTTCTAACACGGTTAAGATTGCATAAAAGAAACAGAGGGTAGTGATTGCTTTTCTCAAAAAGAGATATAACATTGCAATGGTGTCCACAGGCATTTCTCCTTCTCTTTCTCGTGTGCTACATTTTGGCTTCTTTGGACTTTCTCGAAGCCTTGCTACAACGTGCTTAGCACCTTCTATTATACACCAATTTGGTACGTTTTTCAAATTTTTGTGTTTTTTCCCAATTTATGCTATACTTTTCTAACAGATATATGTGGTGGTAAAATATTGTGCCGACCACACGCCGATGGCAAACAGGGGAAACCTGAGAGATGTAAGATTTTGGCATGCTTACCATATATCCAACAAAAAGCCTTGTTTCCACAAGGCTTTTAGATCTAATATTGAATAATCTTGTAATACATATTCGTTGCATAGTTATCCGTCATTCCTGCAATATAATATAAAATGGCTTGAATATAACTTTTTTCGTCTTTCCTATGAATAAATACTTCATTTTGGTTCGTTTCTGGTCGCTCTCCATCCCAATAATCGACTAACCATTGTTCAAAATCTGTAAGCAATTCTGGACAAATTTTTCTTGCTCCTTCTCTGTCTGCAAAAGATTTTTTGAGCACATCATAAATGGTTGTTAAAATGAGTTCGAAATAATGGGTGGATTTTACTAATTTTTCAGATAAATAGATTTTCTCATAATTAAATCGTTTTAGTTGATTCATTAGTTGAAACATTTCGTCTGAAAAACATAGTCCATCTTCTGGGTTCGAGTGATTGCATAAGTCAAAAATGAAATCGTTAATAATATTAGTGTTGTTAATAATACGGTCATTGTCTGGGTGCAAAATGCCATTTAATTCTTTTCGGTCGCTGTCTAAAATTCCAAGTGTAATGGCATCTGATATATCTCGACCAAGATAGGAAATCTTATCCGCTATTTTTACCACACATGCTTCCCACGTGTAGGGAGCGAATTGGTTTGGTCGTACATATTCATCTAGGGAAATACACTCTTCTCTTGGTTTTACCTTGTTTTCGTCAATCTCGCCACAATGTGAAATAATACCATCTCGCACACTATACGTTAAGTTCATATTTTGCTTGTTTCCGTTTGGGTCTTCTAGTAACTCAATTTTATCTACCATTTCTAACCCATTTTTCTCGTGCCAAAAACGTTCTCCAATATCTCTTTGGGAAAGTTTAGATAAAAACTTTTCCCCTTGGTGTCCAAAAGGACTATGCCCAATATCATGGGCTGTTGCAATGGCTTTGGTAAGTTCTACATTAAGTCCTAGGTAATTAGCAATGGTATAACTGATGGACTCGACGTGCGTAACGTGCTCTATTCTTGTACAAATATGGTCATTTTGCGGGGAGAAAAAGACTTGTGTTTTATGCTTCATCCTGCGATATGCCAAACTATGGATTACTCTTGTATAATCTCGTCCAAATTCCGAACGCATTTCGTTATTTCTAACATATAGCGGTTGTTTACGACGAATAATATTTTCCCATTTTGGATTTTTCTCATTGGCTGCTACTTCAATCAAACTATTTTTCATACTTTCCTCCACTTTTTTCTCTATTGTATCATAAATGTGAAAAGATAGTAAACACCAATCAGGCTTTCGATAACTTGACAATCCCATTGGGCTAAGATATACTTTTTATATGTAAAAAAAGGGGGAAGAATTATGAAAAAATTTGTGCTTGCTCTACTTGCATTGATTGCAGTATTAGCCATTATCTTATATTTCAAAATGAATGGAAATATTTCAGCAAATTCTCCCACACCAACACCAGAAGCACCAATTTCTAGTCTCAGCAATGTTTCTAATTCCTCTGATTTCTCCACTCCTTCCAGTTCTTCTGGTTATTCAAGTGAAGATATTGAGAAGTTAATTCTAAAAGGGAAAGAAACAATACGAGAAAAAGACAATGTATATTATGAAATTCATTCGAGTAGTCTCCTTTATAAACAATATTACAAAAGTTCAAAATTGAAACGTGAAAGTTATGGTCTATCTTCTACCATCGCGTCTATTGAAAATGCTGAAAGATTAACTACTGATATAGTAAATTTTGATAAAGATATAACCAATAGATTTAATCATGTAGATAAAATTAAGAATACTGCAAACTATGCCATAGGAAGTAAGAGTCTATTTCAAGAAGAATTAGTCGAACTAATTGAACACCAAGATAGACACCTGCCAGATTTTGCCTATGTAAAAGACGATATTTTAGACGGAAGAAGTTGTATTATTGTAAAAGCATATCGTTATGATACAAAAAAATATTACGCATATTGGATAGAAAAATCGACCGGCTTTTATGTTGGTAGGGAGCGCATAGACTCAAATGCTACTCCTTCTGAACCAGACTCCACAATAAAAAACTTATCTTTCGGCACTGTGAAAGATATCGATTTGGCAGAACCCAAATTATAAATTAAGTACAATAATAAAATATAAGGGCGGGGGCGCATTTGTTAAAATGCACCCCCGCCCATTAGGTATTAAAAGGGATAATTAAACATACTCCGCTCAATTGAAAATAGGTATTCAGCGTATTTTTTTGCTTTGTCAGGATTTGAGAACGTGGCTTTATAGGTTTCAACAAGAGCGTATTCTGCCCTTGCTCTTTCGATTGCCAACTCATCGCCACCCTCAATTGCTCCTAGAATTCTCCTGTGTGCAGCTAAGAGGTTGATATCACTCATATTTTTCTCTGCTCTTGCTACACCTAACCCGTTTACTAATGCAAAACCAACACTCATCAAGTCCAGTGCATTAGTCGGATCTTCGACACCGGCAAGTATTTCTTTGACTTTATCTTGATTATACTTTAGTTTAAGCAAGTCCTCCAAGCGTTGAAGTGAAGCTATAATGATACCTTTAATGTTTTCTTCAATCTTTGCTTTTTTCTCTGCTTCGGTTAATTCTTCATTTCCGGAATTATTTTCGTCTGCGAGACTTTGTGGACTATAGGGATCAATGAGCAAAAACTCGTGTAAGTTGTCTCGATTATTTAACCAAGTTTGCAAATTATTAGTACCCCAATTCATTTGATACTTCCACTGTGCCTGCTGAAGACTTATACAATGTCCGGCAAAAAATAGAAACTCTGCTCTTGTCCTTAATTCTTCTTTCGGGTCTTTAATTTCGCCAATGAGGAGATTGTAATATTCAGGCATCTCCTTCTTGACGTTAACGAGCCAGCCAACATCTGTAAGGAACCTCAAAAACGCTTCAGCTTCCTTTGGTTTGAGCGGTTGGAACGTTCGGGTAAACTCAACATTGCTATGTGCTGCGTTATAGAAATACTCCGAGTAGGTATCGTCCGAATAGATATTAAAGTTTGCGAAAAAATTATTGTTGAACGGATACTCTCCGGACTTTTGCAATGCAACAATTTGAAGTCCTTCTTCTTTCTGTGTCAGAGTAGTTCTATCAAACACATATTCCGTAGCTCGTGTGTTAGAAGCGGGCTGCAACTTAAAGGTACTCGTATCACTCTCCTTTACACAAAATCGTACGTCATTGTCGTTAAGGAACCATACTTTGAATTCGTCGCCTGACGCAAAGGCTATATAATTTTCACTATTTTCATCGCCTCCGCGCAAATCACTTATAAGGTCCTTGACTTCCTCATATGCAGCATTCGGGATGGCAAAAGTTCTGCCATCCGTCGTATTCTTCACATAATCGCCATTTCCCTTATAAAAGTAATTCAGGTAGCTTTCATCCGTGTAGATGTCGATGTTGGATACAAAGTCGTAGACAAGTATGTATCCGCTGTTTTTCCCTAGGGGATTAACAGCTTCAGATTTCAGGTTTAATGTCGTTGTACTGAACACATATGCCTTAAACTGTGTATCAACAGACGGATTTACTCCAAAGGAGTTTCTAAGTTTGTTTCCACTTCTGTCCCATACACTAAATTGTACATTAGGGTCATCGAAAAACCAAATCACGAAGTCGTTTAACCACAGATAAGCAAGATAACGCTGTCCTTGCTTATATTCGGGACATTCCCTAATCTTCTTACAGTACACTTCATCCATATGGAACTTTTGTGCATTCTCCTCTTTCCACTCTTTTTTTTCATATTTCGGAGGAAGAGTAGGTAATTGTTCACCGTTAACCATATAGAAATACTGGTCATCGGCATCGGCCATACGAATATCGAAACTTGCTATGAAATTGCGTTCTGCACAAGTGATTTCGCCACCTGCGTCTATCGTTCTGTTCGTAAGACTTTTTAGCATAAAAGTATTTGTGTCGTAAGTATACTCTACAAACTTTACCTGAGCAGAAACTTTCATGCCAAAAGAATCATAGTGGCCGTTGTTCCTTCTGGTAAACTTTACCCCGCTTATGTTATCAAAGAAAGAAATTACGAAACTATTACCATCTTGGTAAGCAAAATAGTCTTTCTTCCCATACTCTTCTTGGTTTAATAACAACCAAGCATATGCTCCCGGCAGGGTAAATGTCTTGCGATTAGTCGTGAAGGAAATATCCTCGGAAGGATGCAGGGTTGGGTTCTCCGACAAGTTCTGATTAGGGTCAAAGAATTTTTTGCCATCAGAACCATCTGCATAAATAACGATACTTGCTGTAAATGGGTTCTTAAAGACATAGTCATTTTCTACGGTAAAGGTCTTTTCTCTTGCCCGTTTCAGCCGCAGGGTATCCTTATTGTAGGCATACTCTGTAAATGGTACATCTTGTGATGGGCTAATTCCAAAAGAAGTAACGGAATTGTTACATACCGTAAACTTCACATTACTTGCATTATGGAAAAATAGGATTCTGAATTCCGTATCTCCCTCATACGCAATGTAATTTTCCGCACCATATTCACTGTGGTTTTGAAGTAGCCACAAAAGAGTACCCGTTGCCGAAAAGGTAGTTCCACTTGTGAAATTCCATAAATCTTCTGGTGGATTCCCAGGCACGATTCCGGGCAAAGTGCCACTGCGGTCGAAAAACAAGTTAGCATCCTCATAATTGGTATTTGCATAGATGTTAAAACTTGAAACGAAAAAATAGCTGTAGGTACGTGCATCGCCCGTAGAAAACAACTGTCTCGACGAACGTTTTTGAATCAGAGTATCTTTATCATACACATACTCTATAGCCCATACATTTCGCGAAGGCCGCGCGCCAAAGCTACTGACAAGGCCGTCGTTTCCGCTATCCCAGACACTAAACTCTACATTGCTTATGTCTTCAAAGAAATAGAACCTAATCTCGTCCTGCCATTCACTCGCAATGTAATCTCTCGTGCCATAGTAGTTATGACTTTGCAATAGTTTGAGATATTTGCCTTGCATAGTGAAGGTCTTTCCATTGGTTACTGTTACAGCATCCTCTGGAATAGTCGTATCAGGAACGCCGGGCCGAGTATTGTTGGCATCATAGAAAAACTCTTTGAAATTTCCATCCAAAGCACTCGTCTTATAGATGTCAAAGCTCGCTGCAAAAGAGTAACTATAGATGCGCATGTCCGTTGTGGGCATCAGCTGTCTTGACGACCGAATCTGGGTTAGAGTGTTTTTATCATAGATATAACTCATAAACCAGACGTTCGTGGTAGCACGTACACCAAAGCTATTGGCAAGGCTGTCGCTTCCGCTGTCCCACACCTTGAACGTTATACTGCTGGTGTCGCCTTCCATAAAATAGATGCGAATTTCATCCTGCCATTCGCTAATGAGGTAGTCCTGCACACCATATTCACTATGATTGTGCAGCAAATCAAGATACCTACCTTGCATAGTGAAGGTTTTTCCGTTGGTTACATTTACCACGTCCGCTTCAGCAGTAGTTACAATGGTATTTACTGCATCTTGTTCAGCGGGAGTAGTTACATTTTCCGCCTCTTCTTCTACAGGTTCGGTTGTGGTTTCGATAACCTCTTCGGCAGGCAGTTCGGTGTCCTCTGTAACTTCATCCGTTACAGTTTCTTCGTCGTCGCCCACAGGTACCATTTCCACGTTTTCAGTGGTAGTCGTCGTTGCTTCCTCTTCTTCGGTTGCGAAGGCAGCTGTCGGTAAAACACCGACCAGCAAAACGATAGCCAGAATAAGGCTTATCATCCGCTCGCTAAGATTGGTTTTCATTTTGATACTCCTTTTTAATTCGTTAAATGTGTGGTTAGTTAATTTACTTTTTGGTTAGATTATCCCTCCTAATACCAAAATTTTTCACAGTATTTTCTAAGTTTCAATCGTACCAAAGAAAAATACCATGAGCATGAAGTTTAATTAGATTACCCCATGCACGCAGAATTTTAGGTTTTTCTGCTTTTTACAAAACCTCCTTCTTCAAGGATTTTACTGCTAATTTATTTTTTTGTCAAATTGCTTGAATTCTTAAGCACTATTGTTGTTTGTAAAAAAATTCCTGTTTCTACATATAAAAAGAAGGAGTATTTTTACTCCTTCTTTCCTTTTTATTCTTCTACACCTTCTGGTGTTTCGGTTTCTTCTACTGGATTTTCCGCTTCTTCCACATTTTCGGTTGCTACTTCGTCATAGTCTGTGCTAATGCGTGTATTCTTGTATGGGTTTACTCCAGTTCCTGCTGGGATTAACTTACCAATGATAACATTTTCTTTTAATCCTACTAACTCGTCTACTTTACCTTTGATTGCTGCTTCTGTTAATACTCTTGTGGTTTCTTGGAAAGATGCAGCAGATAAGAAACTGTCTGTTGCAAGTGATGCTTTGGTAATACCAAGTAGCACTTGTTTTGCAGTTGCTGGGCGTTTGCCCTCTGCTTCCATTTCTTTGTTCTTTACTTCTAGTTCGTAAACATCGATTAAAGAACCTGGGAATAGGTCGGTATCTCCATTGTCTTCCACACGAACTTTCTTAAGCATTTGTCTTGCAATAACCTCAATGTGTTTATCGTTAATATCAACACCTTGGTTACGATATACTTTTTGTACCTCTTGTACAAGGTATTCAAATACACCTTTTGCCCCTTTAATGATAAGAATTTCATTTGGATTGATGGAACCCTCGGTTAATGGGTCGCCTGCTTCTACTTCTTGGTCTTCTTTTACGGCAATCTTTGCACCAAATGGGATTAGATAGCTCTTGCTATTATCTTTTGATGTTACGGTAATTTCTTTTCTGTTTTTGTTATCTGAAATTTTTACTTTACCATCAATTTCCGAAATGATAGCAAGACCCTTTGGTTTTCTCGCTTCAAATAACTCTTCTACACGAGGAAGACCTTGTGTAATATCTGCTACACCAGCAACACCACCAGAGTGGATGGTTCTCATGGTAAGCTGTGTACCTGGCTCACCAATGGATTGTGCGGCAATAATACCAACAGCTTCACCAATGTTTGCTTCTTCACGTCCTGCAAGTGCCATTCCATAACATTTGCTACATACACCATGTTTGGTATGACAGCCATAAACAGAACGAACTTCTACTTTCTTAATTCCGGCTGCAACAATCTTGTCTGCGATTGCTTCGGTAATTAAGGTATCCGTTGTAGCAAGCACTTCCTTGGTTTCTGGATGGATAATATCGTGTAGTGGATATCTTCCAAGTAGTCTCTCAGATAATTTTTCGATGGTTTGGTTTCCATCCATAATATCTGTTAATTCAACACCTTCTGTGGTTCCACAGTCATGTTCTCTTACAATAATGTCTTGCGATACATCAACAAGTCTTCTGGTTAGGTAACCAGAGTCTGCTGTACGAAGTGCTGTATCGGCAAGTCCTTTTCTAGCACCATGGGCAGAGATAAAGTATTCAAGTGGGTCAAGTCCCTCACGGAAACAGGACTTGATTGGAATTTCAACTGTTTTACCAGTTGTAGATGCCATCATTCCACGCATACCTGCAATTTGTCTTAACTGGTTAATGTTACCTCTGGCTCCAGATTGGCTCATCATAAATACTGGGTTTAGGTCTTCTTTTTCAAAGTTTTCCTTCATTTTAGCGGTTACATCATCTGTTGCTTTTTCCCAAATTTTAATAACGGAGTTATATCTCTCGTTTTCAGTAATTAAACCTCTTTTGTATTGTTTTAAGACATTGGCTACTTCTTCGTCTGCTTTTGCTAAGATAGTTTTCTTTTCTTCTGGTACTTTTACATCATCTACGGATACTGTAATACCACCAGTTGTTGAATATTTGAAACCAGTTGCTTTGATATAGTCTAGTAATTCTGCTGTTTTGCTTAAACCATGAATATTGATACATTTTCCAATGATTTTTCCAATATTCTTTTTCGTAATGGCAAAGTTTACTTCATAATCTAATTCATGTTCTGGGTCGGTACGGTCTACAAAGCCTAAATCTTGTGGAATTCCGCTATTGTAGATAATTCTACCAACGGTTGTTTCAATGGTTTTTTGACGGATATCACCATTTTCTAGTTCTTTGGTAATACGTACTTTAATTTTTGCATGTAATCCCAAAGAGTGGTTTTCGTAAGCAATAATTGCTTCTTCTGGAGAAGCAAAGTAATTTCCGTCTCCCTGTTCATTTGGAACATCCATGGTTAGGTAGTAACTTCCTAAAATCATATCTTGGGTTGGTACCGTTACTGGCTTACCATCTTGTGGTTTTAATAGGTTGTTTGCAGATAGCATTAAAAATCTTGCTTCTGCTTGTGCTTCTGGAGATAGTGGTACGTGAATTGCCATTTGGTCTCCATCGAAGTCTGCGTTAAATGCTGTACAAACTAATGGATGTAGTTTGATGGCTCTTCCTTCTACTAGAACTGGCTCAAATGCTTGAATACCAAGTCTATGTAGTGTTGGTGCACGGTTTAGCATAACTGGATGGTCTTGGATAACGTCTTCTAGGATATCCCATACTTCTGGGCGTAATCTTTCTACCATTCTTTTTGCGTTTTTAATGTTATGTGCGATTCCTCTACCAACAAGTTCCTTCATAACAAATGGTTTGAATAATTCAACTGCCATTTCTTTTGGAAGTCCACATTGATAGATTTTTAGTTCTGGTCCTACAACAATAACCGAACGACCAGAGTAGTCAACTCTTTTTCCAAGTAAGTTTTGACGGAAACGTCCTTGTTTTCCTTTTAACATATCTGACAAGGATTTTAAGGCACGGTTTCCAGCTCCTGTTACTGGTCTTCCACGTCTTCCGTTATCGATTAGGGCATCAACAGACTCTTGTAACATTCTTTTTTCGTTACGTACAATAATCTCTGGTGCTCCTAATTCTAATAGTCTTTTTAGACGGTTGTTACGGTTAATTACACGACGATAAAGGTCGTTTAAGTCCGAAGTTGCAAACCTTCCACCATCTAATTGTACCATTGGTCGAATTTCTGGTGGGATAACTGGAATAACATTCATAACCATCCATTCTGGGCGGTTATCTGAAAGTTTGAAAGACTCAACCGTGTCTAAACGTTTTACCAATTTTGCTTTCTTTTGCTCGCTTGCATGGTCTAATTCTTTCTTTAGACTTGTTGCTAATTTATCTAAGTCAATCTCTTCTAATAGTTTACGGATTGCTTCTGCACCCATTTCTGCTTTGAAAGATCCTTTTCCGAATTTTTCAACTGCTTCATGGTATTCCTTTTCGGTTAATACTTGTGCTTTAGCAAGTGTTGTTGTTCCTTTATCTACAACAATGTAAGATGCAAAGTAAATAACTTTTTCCAAACTTCTTGGTGAGATGTCTAACATTAAAGCAATACGAGAAGGGATTCCTTTGAAATACCAAATGTGTGCAACTGGTGCAGCAAGTTCGATATGACCCATTCTTTCTCTTCTCACTTTTGCTTTGGTTACTTCTACTCCACAACGGTCACAAACAATTCCTTTGTAACGTACTCTTTTATATTTACCACAATGACATTCCCAATCTTTGGTTGGTCCAAAAATTCTCTCACAGAATAATCCATCTTTTTCTGGTTTTAATGTACGGTAGTTAATGGTTTCTGGTTTTTTAACTTCTCCCTTTGACCATTCTCTAATTTTTTCATCGGATGCGAGTCCAATCTTGATTTTATCAAAGATTTCTAATTCGTCCACGAATTTAGCCCCCTTAAAGATAATTTGGTAAGGCATTTGCAGAGAAGCAGAATTTACCACTGCTCGAGCATACTTTTGTTGTCATCTGCCCCTGCCAAAATACTCCTTTATTCAGTTTATTCTTCGTCTAATAAATCGTCTTGACCTAGGTCCTCAATGTCCAATTCGTCATCTAGGTCTGGGAAAATGGTATCGTCCTCCTCGTCCTCTAATTCAGACTCTTCCATATATCCTTCTGCTGCAAGTTCTTCTTCGTCTAAAACTGCTTCTTCTTGTAATTTTTTCTCATTTTCCATGTTGAAGTCAATTCCGTCGTCAATGTTTTCTTTGAGTTCTAGTTCTTTATTGTCTTCGGAATATAATCTAATGTCTAATCCTAATGATTGTAGTTCTTTGATAAGTACCTTGAAGCTTTCTGGTACACCAGGTTCTGGTACATTCTCACCTTTTACGATTGCTTCATAGGTTTTTACTCTTCCTACAACATCGTCAGATTTAATGGTTAGCATTTCTTGTAAGGTATAAGCTGCACCATAAGCTTCGAGTGCCCATACTTCCATTTCTCCAAAACGTTGTCCACCAAATTGTGCTTTACCTCCAAGTGGTTGTTGCGTTACTAAAGAGTATGGTCCAGTTGAACGAGCATGGATTTTGTCGTCTACTAAGTGGTGTAGTTTTAACATATACATAACTCCAACCGTGATTGGCTTATCAAATGGATCTCCGGTTCTTCCGTCATATAGTGTAGTTTTTCCGTCTTTTGAAATACCAGCTTTTTCTAGTAATTCTTCAATTTCAGATGCTTTTGCACCGTCAAATACTGGTGTTGCTACATGCCAACCAAGTGCACGTGCTGCCATTCCTAAGTGTACTTCGAGTACTTGCCCTAGGTTCATACGAGAAGGTACACCAAGTGGGTTTAATACAATATCCACTGGAGTTCCATCTGGCATAAATGGCATATCTTCTTCTGGTAGAATTCGAGAGATAACACCTTTGTTACCATGTCTACCAGACATTTTATCTCCAACTGAAATTTTTCTCTTGGTTGCAATATAGCAACGGATAATTTGGTTCACACCAGGTCCTAATTCGTCTGAATTGTCTCTGGTAAAGATTTTAACATCTACAATCGTTCCCGCTTCTCCATGTGGTACACGAAGAGAGGTATCTCTTACTTCTCTTGCTTTTTCTCCAAAGATGGCACGAAGTAATCTTTCCTCTGCCGTTAGTTCGGTTTCTCCTTTTGGAGTTACTTTTCCAACTAAGATATCGCCTGGGCGTACTTCTGCACCAATGCGGACAATACCGTTTTCGTCTAGGTCTTTTAATCCGTCATCACCAACATTTGGGATGTCTCTTGTGATTTCTTCTGGTCCAAGTTTGGTATCTCTACATTCACAGTCATATTCTTCGATATGGATGGAGGTATAGACATCTTCTTTGACAAGTCTCTCACTGATTAAAACAGCATCCTCGTAATTGTATCCCTCCCAAGTGGTATAGGCTACAAGTACGTTGCGTCCAAGTGCCATTTCTCCATTTTTGGTAGATGGTCCATCTGCAATGATGTCCCCTACTTTTATTTTTTCGCCTTCTAATACAACTGGTCTTTGATTGATACAAGTTCCACCATTGGTTCTTTTGAATTTTCTTAGGTGGTAAACATCTACTTCTCCTTTTTTGTTACGTACACGAACTTCGTCTGCGGCTACTTTTTCTACCACACCTTCATTGTTAGCAGTAATGGTAATGCCGGAGTCCTTAGCTGCACGGTATTCAATTCCTGTTCCAACAAGTGGAGATTCTGGAATTAGAAGTGGTACAGCTTGACGTTGCATGTTGGATCCCATTAAAGAACGTTTTACGTCATCGTGCTCTAGGAAAGGTATCATAGCTGCTGCAACGGATACAAGTTGTTTTGGCGATACATCTACATAGTCTACTTGTTCACGGTCTACTTCCGTGATTTCCTCTTTATGTCTTACTTTAATTCTATGGTTAACAAATTTCCCATCTTTGTCTAATGGTTCAGATGCTTGGGCAATGATGTATTTATCTTCTAAGTCTGCTGGCATATATTCAATAATATCGGTTACTTTGCCTGTTTCTTTATCTACTTTGCGGTATGGTGTTTCAATAAATCCATATTCGTTAATGGTTGCAAAAGAAGATAGTGCAGAGATAAGTCCAATGTTTGGTCCTTCTGGGGACTCAACTGGGCATAGTCTACCATAGTGGGTATAGTGGATATCTCGAACTTCGAAACCAGCTCTTTCACGAGATAATCCTCCTGGTCCTAAAGCAGATATTCTTCTTTTATGCGTTAATTCAGATAACGGGTTCGTTTGGTCCATGAATTGAGAAAGTTGGGAACTTCCAAAGAATTCACGGATTGCTGATGTAATTGGTTTCGTATTGATAAGCGTTTGTGGTGTTACAATGTCTAAGTCTTGAATGGTCATTCTCTCACGTACTACTCTTTCAAGTCTGGTTAAACCAATACGGAATTGGTTTTGTAATAATTCACCAACACAACGGATACGTCTGTTTCCTAAGTGGTCAATATCGTCAATATTGCCAAGTCCATGGTCTAGGTTGAACACATAACTGATCGATGCAATCATATCTTCGGTAGTAATGTGCTTTGGTACTAGATCTTGTACTCTTTCTTTTAATACTTTCTTTAAGTCTTTTTTATCCGTGGTATCAATAATGGATTTTAATACTTCATAATTTACGTATTCTTTAATATGTAAGTCTTTTAGGTCTACATCTGCTAGGAATTTATAGATGTTTACCGTTCCGTTTCCAATCACACGAACTGGTTTTTCTGCGATTTCTACATCGACAATGTTAATTCCTGTGTTTTGGATTTCTTCTGCTACTTCTTCAGAAATAACAGCTCCTTTTTCTACCAAAATTTCGCCTGTTTCTGGATGTATAATATCCGCATAGGAAATACAGCCTGTGATACGTGTGGCAAGGCTTAGCTTTTGGTTAAATTTGTAACGACCAACTTTTGCTAGATCATATCTTCTTTCATCGAAGAATAAACCGTCAAATAAATTTTTAGCAGCATCTACGGTTGGGAGTTCTCCTGGTCTTAATTTTTTATAGATTTCAATTAAAGCATCATCTTGTGTTTTGATTGGATCTTTTTGAATGGTTGCGGTTAGTTTGGCTTCTTCTCCAAATAGTTCCATCATTTGCTCATCCGTCGTAATTCCAATAGCACGAAGTAATGTCGTTACTGGAATTTTTCTGGTACGGTCAACACGTGCATAAAATACATCATTGGCATCGGTTTCGTACTCAATCCATGCTCCACGAATTGGCATTACGGTTGAGGTATAGATTTTCTTTCCGGTTTTGTCATAGTCAGAAGCATAGTAGCATCCTGGTGAACGTACTAATTGGCTGACAACAACTCTTTCTGCTCCATTGATAATGAAAGTTCCACTTTCGGTCATAAGCGGGAAGTCACCCAAGTAGATTTCTTGCTCCTTAATTTCCCCTGTTTCACGGTTAATTAAGCGTACTTTCACATGAAGTCTTGTGGAGTATGTTGCATCTCTTTCTTTGGCTTCTTCTTGTGTGTACTTTGTTTTTTCTTCCATGTAGTAGTCGATAAATTCAAGAACTAAATTTCCAGAATAGTCTATGATTGGGGAAATATCTTTTAATACTTCTCCAAGCCCTTCTTCTACAAACCAATCATAAGAGTCCTTCTGTACTTTGATTAGATTTGGCATTTCGATTGAATCACCAATTTTTGCAAAAGTTTTACGAGTACATTTCTCGTATTTGACGTCTTTTAACAAATCAATCACCCCTATAAAAATTTAAGCAGAAAAAAGATCTATATGGATGTAAAGAAGTCCTTCTTGTTTTTCCTATCTTGTTACAAAAATTTCGATTTTTCTGCTTTGAAACCGAATTTCCGTAAGAAGATTAAGAACCAATTCCTCTTCTTTATCATTTACATAATGAACACAAAATAGCAACAAAAAAGCAGGTTGGTAAACTTCTCTTTTTTACCAACTACTTTTTTGCTTTTGTTCTTTGATTTAATTTATTTTTCATCACGCGTTTTTTAACCACATTTACCGTCCTTTTCATTGACTTTGTAGTTAAGTTATCTCTTTTTTCTAAAATATGCTTAATTATTATATATCATTATACACTGGCTTGTCAATGATTTTTGCAAGAAAAAATCAGTTTTTGGAAACATTTTTCTTGGCACTTTCGACAAGGTTCTTCTTTCTTTTTAAGAACTTTTTGAGATACGAAAATAGTAATTGTAAAATATTGGTAGATATTGTATCATAGATACTATCCTGACGCGTCAAAGGCTAGTCCTTTCAAAAGGGCGGAAAGGAGGGTTTGCTTTGACCACCAGTGATATTATACCGAACTTAGTTGACAGGCTTATTGCAGAAAAAGAGGAAAACTTTATGCTTCGACTTCAGCAATTACAACAAAGTCAACAAGTTGAAAAGCAAAAACAATCCCAAGACTAATACATAATCGGTAGAGTAGGTCACAGCCTGCTCTATTTTTTTCATAAAAAAAGTATGTGTATTCACAGCTACACATACTTTCTCATTATTATGGTTTGAATATTAGCGATGTTCAACCCTTTTTCTGTTTTTATCTTGTCATATTTCTTTTGCTTTGTCAAATAAAATTACAATTATTGGAATATATTTTATTCTTCTATTTTTTCTTGTTTTTGCTCTGCTCTTGCTGCCATAAAGTGTTCTAACATTAGTTTTGCAAGTGCTATAATTGGAACAGATAAGAACATTCCAATAATACCAAAGTATGCTCCAATGACTGTTACAGCAAAGATGACAAGTAATGGACTAATTTTTAGAGAATCTCCAACAATCTTTGGATTGATAATATTAGCGTCAAGTTGTTGCAAAATGATAATGGTAACAAGCATAGCAATCGCTTGCCCTAGTCCTCCTGTAATTAGTGTAATAATCGCCGCAATTCCAATTCCTACAATAGCTCCTATGTATGGTATCATATTGGATAGACCAATCATAACGCCAAGTAGCACTGCATATTTTACACCTAAAATGGATAATGCTACGGAGGCAATGGATCCCACTAAAATTGCATCTAAAAATTGGCTTCCTACATATTTGAAAAAGATTTCATTTCCTTTTTCAAAATAACTATATAGCAGGTTATATGTTTTTGGTTTGAAAATAGATTTTCCAAGTCGGCATAAATAGGCAACAATTTCTCCTCTTCCAAGCAAAATATACACGGATACAATGATTGCTACAAAGGAAGAAAAGATACCGGTTACTGCATTGACTGCACCTTTAGCATAAATCACAATATTTTCAAAAGTCGTAAATTGGCTCCAGTCTACTTCTTTGAGTCGTTTTATTACTTCTTGTACAATTGGATTGCTTAAAAATTCGTCTGGCTCTTTTTGGTCTAGTTTTTCAATACTTGCTGTGTAATAGGATTGGAAGTTGTTAATTAAGTCGCCAATGCTTTGTGCTAGAATTGGGATAATATATTGAAATACCAAAATTAAGATTAACAAGGCGATTAAATACACTGCTAGTACACTAATTCCTCTTGCTTTTCGGTTAAGTAGTCCATTCTTTTTGGTTTTTTTCAATTTTTTCTCTAATCCTCGGCATGGGATATAGAATAGATAGGCGATTAAAATCCCCCATAGAAATGGTGCTAATACAACTGTAAATCCTTTTAACCATTCCATTACGCCTTCTAGGTTATTGCATATTTGATATACAAAAATCAAGGCTACTCCTAGGCTAAAATATTTTAGCCATTTTTCTTTTTTATCTTTCATGGTTCCTCCTTAAAATTCTACTTCAATCTCGATTGGACAATGGTCGCTTCCATAGATGTCTGCATAGATTTTGCTATCTTTCAAGTTCTTTTTTAGTCGTTCCGAGGTAATAAAATAGTCAATTCTCCAACCCACATTTTTTTCACGTGCATGGAACATATAGGACCACCACGTATATGCGTTTTCTTGGTCTGGATAGAAATAGCGGAAAGTATCGATAAATCCTGTCCCTAATAGTTGTGTCATTTTTTCTCGTTCTTCTTGCGTAAATCCTGCACTGTGTGTATTGGTTTTTGGATTTTTTAGATCAATTTCTTGATGGGCTACATTCAAGTCCCCACAATAGATGACTGGTTTGGTTTGGTCCAGTTTGCTTAAATAGTCTCGGATTTCATCTTCCCATATCATACGGTAGTCTAGTCTTTCTAGTTCTCGTTTCGAATTTGGGGTATAACTGTTGACTAAATAAAATTTTTCATATTCTAAGGTAATTACTCTACCTTCTTTGTCGTGTTCTTCTTTGCCAATTCCATAAGTTACACTGATTGGCTTATGTTTGGTGAATATAGCTGTTCCCGAATAGCCTTTCTTTTCTGCACTATTCCAGTATTGCTCATATCCTTTTAGTTCGAGTTCTAGTTGTTCTGGTTGCATTTTGGTTTCTTGGATACAGAAAAAATCTGCGTTTGTTTTTTCAAAGAAATCCAAAAAGCCTTTTCCCATAACTGCTCTTAGTCCGTTTACATTCCAAGATACAAATTTCATTGGCATCCTCCTTAGGTTTGCATTATATTATATTTTCACGCTTTTTTCAAGGTTTCCGCAAAATCTCCTCTTGCGTTTTTTTCTTTTTTATAGTATAATTTATACAAATTCCGATAGCAAGTCGGAATTTGTATAAAAAAAGAAATGAGGCGATTTTTTGGAAACACAATATATTCACCGAACAATCGAAAAAAAGTTGGAAGAAATGGATGGTAACTTTCCTTCCATCTTAGTTACTGGCTCTAGACAGTCTGGCAAAAGCACAGTCCTTCAATATTTAGCGACAAAGAAAAAACAAGTCTTACATGAAGTTAGTTTAGATGATTTAACAGAACGAACTCATGCATTGGAAGACCCTGAAAGTTTCTTACGCACACACGGCGTCCCTTTGATTATTGACGAATTTCAATATGCTCCAAATTTACTTTCTTATATTAAGATTGCGATTGATGAGGCACGAAAAAATGAGATGTTTGGAGATGGAACAAAAGTCGGAACTTTATACTATTTAACTGGTTCGCAAGTTTTCGAAACAATGGAAAACATTACGGAGTCTCTAGCTGGCAGAGTTGGTATTATTGATTTATATCCACTAACGACACGAGAAATTCAACAAAAAAAAGAAGATATTTTTATTCCAGATATTGAAATTCTAAAACAAAAAGAACCTTTGAAATATGAATATTTAGACAAAGTTTTTGACCGAATCTTCCGTGGTAGTTATCCAGAGCTCTATAAAAATACAAATGTTAGTTTAGAGGCTTTTTTCTCCTCATATCTTCGTACTTATGTTGAACGTGACCTCCGTAAGATTATTGCTATTCAAGATGAGCCTAAGTTTATGAAATTTATCTCGAGTCTTGCTGCTAGGACAGGACAAGAATTCAATGCTTCGGATATTGCTAAAGATGTTGGTATTGACTCTGAAACAGTTCTTAAATGGACTGGAATTTTAAGCAATACCTACCTCATTTTTCTATTACAACCACATAGCAATAATAATATTAACCGTATTATCAAAAGACCTAAAATTTACTTTATGGATACAGGTCTTGCTTGTTATCTAACAGGGTATGTAAGTAGTCAGACTTTAGAAAAAAGCGCATATAGCGGTCAAATCTTTGAAACCTATCTAATCTCCGAAATTGTAAAGAGTTATACGAACCACCAAAGAGATCCTAGAAAGCATCTATATTATTACCGAGATAATAACGGAAGAGAAATTGATTTGCTTGTGCTTCATGAAGACTCTATTTATCCAGTCGAAATAAAAAAGGGAGCAAATCCTGGAAAAGATGCGATAAAAAACTTTTCCGTTGTAAGCAAATTCGAAATGAAGTCTCCAAATGGTATTGTCCTTTGCTTATGTAAGGATATTCATGCTCTTAGTGATAAAGACTATATGATTCCAATTGAATATATTTAAGAAAAGATATAGGCTAGATTTTGAAAGAAATACTAGTCTGTATTTTTTATTGAATTCCATCCAAGACCTAGGTCAGATAGCATTTGTTTGCATTTCACTGTTATCTTGGTTTGGTAATAAAAAGATATAATGGAATAAAATTAAAGCCTTCTACAACTTAGTATAGAAGGCTAAACATTTATCGAAATGGATAACTTATTACTCGCGCCACCATAAAGCGAGAACATCTTTGTTATATCTATCTTACTCTATCAAAAGATAACTGTCAATTTATTTTTATTCTAAATTTAATTTGTTGTTCATAAAGTGATGGGTTAGAATAATGCTTACCAAACTTAGAACAGATAAGGTTGTTGCAACAACACCAAAGATTGGTACAAGAATTTCATTTGGTGGAATAGTTTCATTTATAATGTCTAATAGGTTTGGTTTGAAAAGGAAAGTGGCTCCTAATCCAATTACATTTAAGATTTGATAAGCTGCATAAAAACCAAATGCAATTCCAATCGAGCATCCCATTTTATTCTGGCTAAAACTATGTCCAATCGCTAGGGAACATTGAATTACCAGCTGTGTTGTAATTAAGTTGAAAGCACAAATGCTAAGAATAAAGGTAAGGAAGTATGGAAGGTAAAGTCCTTCTGCTGCAAATTCTGCATTTGCCATGTTCCACATTCCTTCCCATGCTTCTTTCTCATAAAAAGTAATGAATACACTTGCGATAATTACCACAATGGTTATTGCCATCATTAGTATCATGGATAAAGTTTTAGCAGTTAGGATAGTAGAAGGACTAGTTGGTAGTGTATGCGTAAGATATCCTTCATCGGTTAGCATTTTTTGATAAAAATGGCGAATTCCTGTGATAAATGCCCAGATTGCAATCACGATAGAAGCAATGATTAAAAGGATACTTGCTCCTGTGCTAATATACGAGAAGAAGGAAACTTGCTTTCCTAATAGATTGGTTCCTCGTGCAATCATAGCGGTTATGAGAAGAAAAAAATACATAAGCCATACTTTTTTCCATAATTCTTTCATATCATATTTGAATAATTTACAAAACATGGCGAAACACCTCCTTAAATACTGCTTCAATCGATGTACCGTTTTGCTCCCTTACTTTTTCAGCACTATCTGCTAAAATAACTTTTCCTTCTTGAAGGAAAATAACTTCGTCTAAAATACGCTCTACATCGGCGATTAAATGGGTCGATACTAAAATACTAGCACCTTCTTTGAAGTTTTTTAGAATTAAATCTAAAATAAAATCCCTTGCTACTGGATCTACTCCGCCGATTGGTTCGTCTAATAGATAGAAATCCGCATCACGGCTCATAACAAGTACTAATTGTACCTTTTCTTTCGTTCCTTTGGATAATTCTGCAAGCTTGCTATTGGTATCAATTTTTAATTGTTGTAATAGACTAAGAGCTCTTTCTTCTTGAAAGTCTGCATAAAAGTCTTTGAAATAGGCAATTACTTCTTTTACTTTTTTCTCATTTGGTAGATAAGTTCTTTCTGGCAAGTAGGAAATTACCTTTTTGCTTTCAATTCCTGGTCTTTTTCCCTTAATTTGGATTTCTCCTTTGGTTGGCACTAATAGTCCATTGATTAGTTTTATCAAAGTTGTTTTTCCACTTCCATTAGTTCCAAGTAAGCCATAGATTTTTCCACTTTCAATGGTAAGGTTCACATTTTCTAGCACTTTCTTCTGTCCGTAAGATTTGCCAAGATTTTTACAAGTGATTAAATTCATTTATCCATTCTCCTTTCCAATTTCTTTCTCATTTTTTTGGATATATGCTTTGATTTCCCTTGCCGTATAGCCTAGTTTTTTCATATTTTCGATATATCGCAAAAATTCCTCTTTGGCTATTTTCTCTCGCATTTGTTGTAATTGCTCTTGGTTTTCGGTTACAAATTTGCCATTCGTTCTTTGCGTGTAGATTAGTCCTAACTCTTCTAGTTCGCTATAGGCTCGTTGCACCGTATTCGGATTTGCTTTAATTTCTACTGCTAAATCTCGAACCGATGGCAATCGCTCGCCTGGTGGATAAATGCCAGAGGTGATTGCTAGTTTCAGTTGTTCCACTAGTTGTAGGTAAATTGGTCTGTCATTTTCAAATTTCCACTCCATTTTTCCTCCTTTCAATGTATTACTGTCTTAATACAATTATACTATGATTTTAATTTTTGTCAAGCATTTTTTTGCATAAAAAAGAAACTACGTTTTGTAGTTCCTTTTTTCTCTTATTTCTCATAAATATAACATTCTAGGTTTCTTCTTCCGAATTGATTACATTCGGATTTTGTTGCCATATAAATATCAATTTTGCTATTGGAAATTGCGCCACCTCTATCTTGTACAACAAACCATCCACCATTTGGTGCATTTTTGAAGTATGGGATATAGATAACGGTTCCCATGGCATAACCTTTTCCTGCTGCTACGGTATACCATTCTCTTGCAGTTGCTCCAGATGCGGTTTTATTGGTTACACCTTTTTCTTGTGCAGAATACGCAGATGCGTTTAAGGTTTTCTTCACTGGTTCAATTCCTTGCACAGATGCTGCAATCGATGAACCACTTGTTTTTGCCGGGTTAGTTGTTGCTTTTGTTCTGTCAACAGAACCTCTTGATGTAACTGTTTTGGTTCGTACCTCTACAATTTTTTCTACTGGTTCTTTGATGATTTCTGACGAGATTTCAACTCTTTCAATCTCTTCTTCATTTTGGTATTTTGCTTTATACGTAATTTCCTTGATACCGTTTTCGCCTTCTTGGATGACTTCTTCTTGTTTTTCGTCTTCCTTGTCTGAAACGTCTTTTGTTACGGTTTCAAATGGAATTTCAATTTGCTCAGTTACAATCTTTTCTGTAATCTCAGCATAATAATTTTCTAATAGATGTTCTACACTAATATCTTCTTGGTTTTCTTCCGCAACTTCTTCGTGTTCTTCTTCTTTGGCTAAAATACGGATTGTGTTGTTGTCAGCTAATTCTTCTTCTGTTTGAGGTACAACTTTTTCTTCTGGTAATAGAATAATGTGGTTGTCTTGTAAGATTTCTCCTACTTGTGTCTTTGTGGTAAGTACATTCATTTCATAGCCATTGGCTAGAATAATCTTTACCTGGTTTAGTTCGGCGTTTGCTGCTACTGCTCCAATTCCTGTTAAAATTAGGAAAAAGATTACGCTAATACATAAAATCTTTTTCAGCGGCACTGACGCTTTTTCTGTTTGTTTCATATATGTTTGTTCCCTCCTTTGGCAACATATCTATTATACCATTTTTCGGCATATCTGTCAAATTTTCGGTGCTTTTGCGGTACTCTTAGAGGCTAAAATGATTGCCCTATTTACGGTATTTTCATCTACTTTCAATATATGCTGGAAGGGGCTTGTTTATGCGTCTTTTTTCGTTTTTCTTGTTTTCGTTTTATTTTTTTCTTCTTTTTTTGTTGCTGTTTTTGCCTTAGTCGCTGGCTTTGCTGAATTTGTCTTTGTGGTTTTTGTTTCTTTTTTGACTGGTTCTTTTTTCTTGGTTTCTTTTTTGGCTACCGTTTTTTGTTTTTTCTCTGTTTTGGCTACTTTGATGGTTTCTGGCTCGGGTTCTTTTTTCGCAGTTTTCGTACGAATTCCAAAGAGTTTACTTGCATTTTTATACGTTTGTTCTGCTACTTCTTCTTCGGTTAAATTCTTTACTTTCGCTATTTTGCGGATAATATGTTCTAAGTTTCGAGAGTCATTTCTGGTTCCACGGTTTGGTTCTGGTGCCATATATGGGCTGTCTGTTTCGACGAGCATACGGTCAAGTGGCACCATTTCAATAATCGGGTCGCTATTGACTGCATTCTTGAACGTAATGTATCCAGCAAAGGATACGTAAAAGCCAATTTCTAAGGCTTCACGGATGAGTTCACGATTTAATTGTACACAATGAAATACACCTTTTTTATTCACTGGATTTTCTTTTAGAATAGCAATCGTGTCTAAGTAGGCATCTCGGCAGTGAATGGAGATTGGAAGTTTTAGGTCATTGGCTAATTTAATTTGCTCTTGGAAGGCTAGTTTTTGTGCGTCTTTGTTGTCTTTCGTCCAATAATAGTCTAATCCAATTTCTCCAATTCCAACGACTTTTTTGTTTTGTGCAATCTCACGGATTTGTTCGATTTTTTTATAGATTTGGGAAATGGTATCCATTTTGATCCCATATTTTACTTCTGGTAAATTATTCGGAGAAATGCCACAAATGGCGTACATTTCTGGATAAAGTTCTGCCATTTTTACGGCTAATTGGGAGGATAGGACATCATAACCTGCATTGATAATGCGTTTGACATCTCCTGCATAGATTTTTTCCAATAGCGTTTCACGGTCTAAATCAAATTTCTCGTCATTGTAGTGGGCATGAGAATCAAATATTTTCATGGCTTACTCCTTTTCTTTTATCGTAACTACTACATTAGCAACTGCATATTCTGCGATATGTGCAAGGCTTACATCTATCGCCTCAATGCTAGAAATCTCTAGCTTTTCTTGGTTAATTTGTGGTCTACCATCTACTCCGATGGATGACTTCGATGTTTTTCCAGAGAGCATCACTTCGGTCTGTAATTTGGTTGGAAATTGCTTTGTATACCGCTTCTTTTGCTGCGAACCTTGCTGCATAGTGTTGGTATTTTACATGGCTTCTTGCCTCACAATAGGCAATTTCACCTTCCGTGAAAATGCGGTTCAAAAATTTTTCTTTTCCGTTTTCGATGGCTTCTTGAATTCGGTTTACTTCAATGATATCAATTCCTGTTTGTATTTTCATATTTTCTCTTTCTTTTAGTGTAAAAATAGCATCCCAATAATTAGGAGCATAAGCACGGCTATAATGCGAATGGTTTTTCTCGTTTTTTCGATGTTACAATCCTTGTATAGAATATCATATTTGTTTTTGAGCTCTAGGAAAGCTTTTTTGCCTCCTAGTTTTTTATCCCATTGCTCGCATAGGCTGTCTCCTACTTCGTCATTGGTAATTTCCTGGTTCCAGATGTCTTGAATAAATTTTAGGAATTTTCCTTTGATACGGTCAAAGTCCTGATTGGTGTTGAAATCGTGGCTTAGTTTTCGCAAGTAGTATTTTTTATACAGTGAAAACAAGTATGCGTAAAGGTATTCCGTCTCATAGATATGTGGTACTTTGGTAAAATTATCGGTTTCTCGGTCTGAGGTAAGTAGTACTGTACTTGCTTTGGAGAAGCCAAATAGCATGGAGTTTAGCTCTTCTTTGCTCATATCTACTTTCTTGCCAAAGTTGGTTTGTGCTCCTGCTGGCAGTACTTGTACCATTTTATAGAAATCTCGCTCTAGATTTTCTCGGTTTTCTGGTTTCCATTGTTCTTGGTCTAAACACACATAGGTGTAAGTTAAAAATCTCTCGGTATCAATGTTTAGGTCTTTTGCACCTGTGTTTTCTCCTGCGATTTCTTGAATTAAATCCAAGAATTTTTGAACGTCTTGCAAGGCTCCAGATTGGATTTTAATGTTTTCATATTGTTTTAGATTGGATAATTCCGAATGGATTTCGCGAAACTTGCGGTTGAAATTGAGAACATCTTCTAGTAAAACATCTTCTCCATTGATGGTGGTTTTCATGACAAAGAAGCATATGCCAGATTGGAAGCATACAATTTCAATTTTACGAATATCGAAAAAGATACCGTCTTGGTCATCAACTTTTCCTTGCACGACATCTGGTAGTTCATACTCTAGAATGTTGCATGGATATTTGGCAAGGACCGCTGCTCTAGTGTCTTCTGGTAAATCATATAAGTCCTTGATTTTTCCTTTTGGTATGCCAAAAGACCAGAATAGATAATCTCGCACTTTTGGTAGGAAAAAGCGATAAATATCATAATCTTTTTCTTTTTCAAATAATTTTAGTTTGCAATTTGGCTTTTTTAGCAGTCTTGCCAAATATTTCTCATATTTTTCGGCGCCTATGACATAGGGATAGATAAAATATGAATACTGAAATTTTGTCTTCTGTTCCACGTTTTTTCCCTTCCTTTTTATTTTTCATCGGTATAGAAGTTCGCGTTTATGTCTTCTCCATAATGCCATTTTCCAATAAAATCGATAACGGCTTGGTTTTCAAATGTGTAAGTTGGTTCTACCACTACTTTTCCTTTGTGGTCAATACAGCCCCATACCCCATCTTTTTTTACGGCTGCATATCCGAAACTGTTTAGTTCCGTAGCGTCATCATAGATATAGTTGACTACAACTACTCCGTCTTTATTCACATAGCCATATTTTCCATCTTGTTTGCTTACATAGAGTTCGTTGGTCTTATAGATGTCTTGGATTTTCTTTTCTTCAAATTTGAAGTTATAGTAGTGGTAAGTATCTTCTTGGCGTACTTTCATATAGCCTAATTCGGTATTGATTTCCGATAGAATTCCAGTTACTTTTACATCAAAGTTCGTATCGATCAGTTTGCTTTCTACACTTCCTTCTACGCTCGCTTCTAAAAAGTTTTCGTCTTTACGGTACTGAATTCTTTCATATTCAAATGGTAATGCTTCTTCTCCACTGATTTTAATCATTCCTGTTTTGCCACCCTTTTTAGCAATGTAGTATTCTGAGAAGGCGTATTGTAGGTCTTGGTATTGGCATTTAATTTTTTCTTCTCCACTATGGTCAATAATTCCATATTGGTTATTTTTTCGTACAATCATTCCATTTTCGTTGATGTCTGTAATGGCGTCTACGGTTACATCAAATACTTTTTCTCCTTTTGTTTTTACAACTTGTTTGGTTCCATTTTCAGTTACAACATATAGGTCGTTTCCGCAAACCGGGTCAATGGCATCATATTTTACTTCTAGCACCATTTCTTTTGTGTATTTGATTAGTCCATATTTTCCGTCGCTATTTTTCACAACATAACCGTTGGAATATTCTTCGTTTAATGCTTTAATTTCAGCATATTCGGTTTCAATAATAATACTTCCGGTATCATCCATCAAGCCATATTTTCCGTCTTTTTGGATTAGGATACTTTTTCGTGTTCCCTTGATTGGTTCGATTGCATCATATTGGCATGGTAGTAATTCATGTCCTTTGTAGTCAATAATTCCATATTTGTCGTCTTTGCGTACTTTTAGAATTTCGCCTTCATAGGTTACTACATTTTGGCTGTCAACATTTTGGATTGGCTCTACGGAAGAGTAGCCTTTGTATTGTGTTTGTCCTTTTTTATTGATTACTTTTGTTTCATAAGTTCCGTTTTCATAGTTTACGTTTTGTGTGCAAAAGAAGATATCTTTGGTTCCGTTTGGAATGATTATCATTTCATCGTAGGTTGGCTCAATGATGACTTCTCCTTTTGAGTTGATAACACCATATTTCTGGTTGGTGTATACAGTAAAGTATTTGAGTGCAATATTTTTTTCTTTTAAGGGTGAGTTTTTACCGAAGATTTTTCCAAATCCGATAAAAAACATGATAATAACTGCCACAGCAATGACTACTGCCGCTACTTTTTTCATATTTAGCTTTGGTTCTCCGTTATATCTACGTCCTGTGCCCATGTTTTTTCCTCCAAATGATATATATTCAATGTTACTATATCATTTTCCTAGAAAAAATACAAGAATTTTCCCTTGGTTTCGTCGGAAACTTCAAAAAAAGAACACCAATTATCTTGGTATTCTTTCTATCCCTATGGTTTGAGTGCAGTTAATGGGACAACATATACTCCATCTGGTCTTTGATAAACTGCATTGGTAAGTCCACAAATAACACATAAAACAGACGGTGCTTTTCCTTTTTCCTTTTCGATATTTTCCTTTAAGTTTACTAAATTTTGAGCCGCTTCTTCTATCTTGTTTGCTCCTAATTTTATTTCAAATGCACACCATTCTCCATTTTCTAGTTCGATTACACAATCAATTTCTTTGTTTTGATAGTCTTGATAGTGATAACATTTTGCACGGAAATTATCTGCATATATCTTTAGATCTCTTTCTACTAATGCTTCAAATAGAAATCCAAACGTTTCTAGGTCGTTAATTAGCCTTTCTTCTTCACTAATTCCTAATAAAGCACAACTAATTGACGGGTCTGCGAAATGCCTTTTTTCTGCTTGTTTAATGCGTATGGAAGAGCGAATATTGGTAGCAAATGGTGGGTCATTATCTAATAAATATAACTTATTTAAGGCGTTTAAGTAGGAAGCAAGTGTATCTATGTCAATGTCTTCGTGGTCTACTTCGTTCATATCTTTTTTTAATGTCATGTTGGATACTGTTGTGCTTTCATTGCGTGCTAACGATTTTAGCAATAATCGTACTTTGTGCTTATCTCTTGTAATTCCATCTAATCGTTGTAAATCGTCATCGATAATTAAATCAATATATTCTTTTATAGCATCGCTAGCATCTTTTGCCGAATAGCCTAGATTTCCTGGCCATCCTCCTCGAACGATAAGTTCTGCTAAATGTTTTAGCGAAACCTCACCTGTCATCTTTTCTTGTATCTTACCCTGACATAGTTCTTGCAAGGATATGTCTCCACTGGACTCTCCTGTTTCCCATAAACTCATTGTTCTTAAATGGATTTTGCCAAATCTCCCAGCTCCACTGTGTGCAATTCCCTCTCGATTTGGTGTAGAAGAACCAGTTAGTATATATTGCCCTTTTTCTCCTGTTTTATCTACATCCATACGAATTTCATCCCATAAATTCGTTGCTTCCTGCCATTCGTCAATTAGCCTCGGTTTTTCTCCTTGTAGAATTAAACTCGGAGATATTTTAGCAAGTTCTACATTATTCGATGTTCCACCAGTTGTTTTGTGTAATAAGATTTCACTATTGGAATGATAACGTCCAGACCAAGTCTTTCCACAATATTTTGGTCCTTCAATACATACTGCTCCAAATAGTTTTAGGTAATGTTCTATCTTTTCGTCTGCTATTCTTTTTTTATATTTTCCTATCTCCATTTTTTCTCCCCCTTCCACCTCTATTTTTATTTTACCCCAATCCGTGATATTTGTCAATTCCATTCCGTGATATTTGTCAATTCCATTCCGTGATATTTTGAAAAAAGGCTATCCGTTTTGGATAGTCTTTCTTCTTCATTTTTTGGTTACTCTTGCCACAACAACTGTCATATCGTCTTTTTCCTTGCCATAGTCTTTGTCTACCGCTTCGGATAGGATAATATCTGCTATTTTTTGTGCATCAATTAAGTTCATATCTTCTAGTAGATATTTCACCCAAACTTCTTTGTTTAAGTATTCTTTGTCTGCTTCAATAACACCGTCACTACACATAACAAATAGATCGCCATCTTCTAAATCTTGTTCATAAACATCTAATTGAATATCTGGCAAAATTCCAGTTGGCAAGTTATCTGCTTGTATCATTCTTACTTGATCTTTTCGTTTGAGGTAAGTTGGGCAGGCTGCGTGCTTCATAAACTCTACTTTACCAGCATACAAGTCCATAATGCCAACATCTAGTGTTGCATACATGTCTTGGTCTTGTCCACCTGCATAAATGGCAGAATTGACAGATTGTACGGATAAATCTTTTTCAAACCCTGCTTTTAAGGATCGTTCTAAGATTTTGATGGCTACCTTACTGTTCTTTCTAGCCTCTGGTCCAGAGCCCATTCCATCGGAAATTGCGAGTAGATATTTCCCATCTTCGAGTTGGATCTGAGTGGAAGTATCTCCTGAAATTGGCGAGTCTGCTTTTTTGGTGCTTGCAATTCCCACTTGGATATGGTATCGGTCTTGTGCTAAGTAGGTGAATTCACAATGTTCTTTTCCATCACGAATTCCACAAACTTGGTCTTGTAATACCATCGTCTCATCAAGGGCTTTGGCAACCACTTTGCCAATTCGCTTAATGTCGCATTCTTTGCCGTCCATGTCCTCACACGGCATGGTATATACCTTCACTTTTCTACGGCTGTTTGGGTATCGTTTCATTTCCACTTGGCTGACTGGGATTTCCTTTTGTCTTAGAATTTCTTGAATTTCTTTTCTTTCCGTTACAAATTCTTCTTTTGTTGTTTCTTTTTGAATATCTTTGGCTAAATCTGCAATTGCTTTGGATACATGATTTAATTCATTGGATAAATTCTTCTTATCCTCTTTTGTCTTTTTTTCGATTAGGAATTTTGTTTTGCTATTACGATAGGCACGATTTAGCATACGAACCATACCATCAATTTGCTCGGTTAGAATTGGATTTTTATGTCTTTCTCCAACGGATACAAAATAGTATTTATGTGCTTCTAAGATTTTCTGTAGTGCTTGTCCAGTTATGATTTCGTTTTGTACAAGTTCATGGTAACAGTCTTGTAAAATTTCTTCGTCTTGGTCAAAATATTCGATAAAATCGTTGTCTTCTCCTGTTGCTTCAATTTGGTCTTCAAAGGCTTGAATAAAGATTTCTAGGTTTCCTTTCTTTTCTTTGGCTTGTCCTTCTGCTGCTGTTTCATAACCTTTTGCAATATCCGATATGGTTTCAGACATGCTAGTTAGTTTTTGAATTGTTTCCTGGTTTTCTTCTAAACTTCTTCCTGTCATTTCTGGTAAGAGTTTTGTGGTTCCATATAGGTCTTCGATATGGATTTTTACTCGTTTTGGAACGAAGAGAAGCCCTAGGGAAGCAAGCAATACCTCTTGATATGGGACAATTTGAATGGTATAGCCATTGGCAACATAAGTTAGCATTACCATTCCAGCAAAAAATCCTAATACAACACCAATTTTTCCAAAACGGTTTAGGATACCTGCTATCATTCCAGAAATGGCATAAAGTGCTATCATAGCAACTTCGTTTCCACATAGAATTCCACTGACGCTTCCAATGGTAATTCCACTGGTTGCTCCTACCACCATCCCGTGTTTCCATCCTAAGATAAGAACAAACAAGATACTAAGGATATTGCGAATGGAAAATCCCCAAAGACGAATATCTCCTAGTGCCACTACTGCAATGGCTAGGAATAAAAATCCCCCCATAACTTCTTCAATGGAAAATGCTTTTTTCTTTTCAAATTCGGTAATAAAGATAAGGGAATTGGAAAAGATTTTATAAAAGATTAGTACAATTAGGCTAACAGCTATGCTGACAAGTAAATCATAGACCAAAAACACATGAAATGCCATTGTAATCAATTGTACGATTAGTGTGCTAATAAATATGTGCTTTGCTAATTTTTTGCCTTCATTTGCATCCTCATCCCAATTTGGACGGATGAGTAATGTACTTACGAAGAAGACAAGCGTTGTGAATAGATAATTAAGCAATCCTGCAGAACCAAATTTGATGGTTACGCCGATTGCATTAACAAGATATAAAATACCAATTGGTATTTGGTTGCTCATTGCTGCAGCTAATACTGCAATTGCAAATGGTGCTACCACAATGGTTTGAGTTTGTCCCACTCCTACCATGGACAACATAAAGGATAGTACGTACAGTACGATTTTGTTCATCGAAAACGCTTGTTTTAGGCTCTCTTGTACCGCTGCTTTTCTATCAAATTCAACATCCTCATATTCTTCGTCTTCCCAATTTTTTGTAATATTTTGAAACATCCTTGATCACCTCATACTTTTTTTAATTTAGTCCTATCTTAATACAAGCTTTTCAAATGTTTTGTCGCTTTTACGCCTAAATGAAAAAAAGTTTTTTACAGCTTACGATATTTTTTCCGTTTTCTTCTTTGGTTTTTCTATTTTTTCTTTTTCATTTTATCTTAATTTGCTGAAAAATACAACAAATTCGGGAAAAGAATTCCCGAATTTGTTTGGTTTTTAATTTTTGTCCGCTATAGCGGATTTTTATTTTTCTTTGTGTAAAAGGAAAAAGCATTCACATCGTGAACGCTTTTTCTATTTTATGTTCGTTCTATTTTAGAACTTTTTTCTTGATGATTACAACTCCTGTAATTAGGATTGCACAAATTGAAATTCCTAGTATTGCATATAGAGTAGGTGCCCTTGTACCAAATGGTCCCATTACAATTACTTCTTCAGCTTTTGCTGCATCGATTTCAGTAGGGTCAATATTTGGTTGTTGATTTCCTACAACTGAGAATTCCATTCTTCTACCTAGGGTATTGGATGTTTCTACAAGTTCAGTAAGGTTGTTGAAGTTTAGTTTGCCTGTTTCTAGAATATTTCCATTTGTATCCATTGTGCTCTCTAGGTCTTCTGCTGTAATGGTTTGACTTAATACTAAGGTAATGGTGTCAACATCGCCTGGAACATTTGCTCCTCTTGCATTGCTTAATTGGATAATTTGCTCAAAGTCGTTGTCTATAAATTCTCTTAGTTTTTCGTTCAATAATCCATTGTTTCCACTAATTAGTGCGGTTGTATAATCATTTGCATTTTGACTACCATCTACCATCTTCCAAGCATCATTTCCAGTTTGTACATATCTTAAGTTAAGGTCTACGTAATCTATCATATTGTTTACTTGGGTTCTTGATTTTTCTCTTCCGTTTTCGCCTGTGTAGTAGAATTCTGATTCGATGTAGTCTACCTCGCTGTCGTTCTTGATTGTAATTTGGTAGGTAATGGTTACAACCATTCCTCTCATAGATTCTTAATCAAACCTTGGTTGTAATATTACAATTTGTACTAACTATTAC
>CANSOY010000002.1 GCA_947648765.1 uncultured Clostridium sp. | reverse complement strand
AACAAAAATATGGAGAAAAAATTACGGTTGTTGATGGAAAAGGGGAATATTATCTAAATAACCCATCGGAACAGTTTGAAGCATTAATCAATGACTTGGGAGAACGAATTGTTATTCACTATAAAGGAAAACTTACCTATTATGACCCAGTAGGAGTTCGTGAATATATTTCTTGCTATGAAATTATTAAGGAGAAAATGGGACAATCTAGTGTAACAGAAGTTTTTACCAATATTTCAATACCAGAATTAAACGAGCCAGAATATGCACGAGCAGTCGCTGAATTTTTGTTATCCGATGAAAATTTGTCGGCACATAACTATGGTGGCTATATTGGAGAAATTGAGAAAGCAAGTGTTGCTAGCAAAAATGCAACACCAATTCCTGCAGAACCAATTCCTGGCTGGAATGTACCAAGACCACCAAAGTATTGTATCTATTATGACCCAATGGCACTAACAGCAGCAAAATTACTCGAAAGACAGAAAGTAAAGGACGAAAAAAGACCTGCAGATGGTTTGGGTGAATTTGAACCAGATGCAAGTGGTAGATAGAGGAGAAAAAATGGCAAGAGCAATTTGGAAACCAGGAACATTTATCTATCCCATTCCCGCAGTATTAGTAACTTGTGGCGATATGCAAAACGCCAATATTATGACAGTTGCATGGACTGGTATCTTAAATACCAATCCTGCTATGTGTTATATTTCCGTTCGACCAGAACGTTATTCGTATCAACTGATTAAAGAAAAAGGCGAATTTGCGATTAACTTAACAACGGAAGAATTAGCCTTTGCAACCGATTGGTGTGGAGTACGAAGTGGTAGGGATTATGATAAATTTGAAGAAATGCACTTAACCAAAGAAAAAGCTCAAATGATTGACTGCCCGATTATTGCTGAAAGCCCTGTTGCAGTAGAGTGCAGGGTAGTCGAGATAAAGGAATATGGAAGCCATCATACCTTTATTGCAGAAGTGCTTTCCATTGATGCAGACGAAAAATATATCGATGAAACAGGTGCCTTTGATATCTCAAAATGCGATTTAATTGCCTATTGTAATGGAGGTTATTATTCTTTAAATCAAAGGATTGGAAAATTCGGCTTTTCGGTGCAAAAGAAAAAAGGCAAGAAAAAACGTAAAAATACATAAAAATGTTGACATATCTATAATTTCGTGATACAATAATTCAGCGTATGTAATGATTGCATACGCTGAATTAAATGTTAAAAGAAGAAATGCTGGAGGTGTATAAAATGGCTGCAAAAGGACCAAGAGAATCAATCACATTAGAGTGTACAGATTGCAAGAGAAGAAATTATATGACAGAGAAAAATAAGAAAAATAACACAGACAGATTAGAAGTAGTAAAATACTGCAAGTATTGCAAAAAACGTACCACTCATAAAGAAACAAAATAACCTTTTTTAGGGGGAAAAGAAATGCCAAAAAAAGTAAGTAAAGAAGAGAATAAGGCAAAACAAGAAAAGAAGCACTATTTCAAGGACTTCAAAGCAGAACTTAAAAAAGTTATTTGGCCAACACCAAAGCAACTAATCAATAATACAATTACTGTTATTGCAATGGTTTTAATTACTGCTGTAATCGTATTTGCTTTAGACTTGATTTTTGAATCAGCGAATAAATATGGATTAGAAAAAATAAAGGATGTTGTTTCAAGCAATGCAACCAATACAGTTAATAACGCTGTAGTAGAAAATGCGACCGTGGACAATACCGAACCACAGCCAGAAGTAACAACAGACAATCCAGATACAACTGCTGACCAAAGTTCAGATGAACAAGCGGAAGCACCAGTAGAAGAATAGGAGGCTAACTTTATGTCTCAAGAAAAAGAATTAGAACCAAGATGGTATGTTGTTCATACTTATTCTGGGTATGAAAACAAAGTAAAAACAGACCTTGAAAAAACAGTAAAAAACAGAGAACTTGAAGAATACTTCTTTGATATTGTTGTTCCAATGGAAGAGCAAATTGAAATCAAAGATGGAAAACGTAAAACAAACTTGAAAAAAGTTTTTCCTGGGTATGTTTTAGTAAAAATGATTGTTACTGAGCAAACTTGGTATATTGTAAGAAATACAAGAGGCGTAACCGGATTCGTAGGTTCTGGTACTGACCCAATTCCTTTGACAGATGAAGAAATCCGCAATATGGGATTTGAAATTTCCAATGTCAATATTGACTATGAGGTAAATGATTCCGTAAAAGTAATGGATGGACCATTGAAAGACTTTGTTGGTACGGTTCAAGAAATCAACAAAGAAAAAGGAAAAGTAAAAGTATTAGTTTCTATGTTTGGAAGAGAAACTCCAGTAGAACTTGAATTTGCACAAGTGCAAAAGATGTAACAATTCTCAATTTGCGCAATCTATAAATTATTTAGATTCATATACATATTGACCAAAAAGGAGGTGCTAGAAGATGGCAGAAAAAGAAATCGGAAGTGTAATTAAACTACAAATTCCTGCAGGGAAAGCTACACCAGCTCCACCAGTAGGACCAGCTTTAGGATCAAGTGGTGTAAACATTATGCAATTCGTAAAAGAATTTAACGACCGTACAGCAAACCAACCTGGAATGATTATCCCAGTAGTAATTACTGTTTACAAAGATAAATCTTTTGAATTCATAACAAAAGTACCACCAGTTGCAGTGTTAATTAAAAAGGCTGCAAAGATTGAAAAAGGTTCTGGAAAACCAAACCGTGACAAAGTAGCAACAATTACAAAGGCTCAAGTAAAAGAAATTGCTGAACAAAAAATGCCAGATTTAAACGCAGCATCAATCGAAGCTGCTATGAGTATGGTTGCCGGTACAGCAAGAAGTATGGGCGTTGTTGTTGCAGAGTAATCAAAAAAAGATTGGGAGAGCATAAAAAGTGCTCGTTTGAACCAAAGGAGGGTAAAATGAAAAGAGGAAAAAGATATCAAGAAAGCCTTAAACTAGTGGATGAAAACAAAGTATATTCTCCAAGAGAAGCACTTGAAATTATCGACAAAATGCCAAAGGCTAAATTTGATGAAACAGTAGAACTACATGTTAAATTAGGTGTAGATTCAAAACACGCTGACCAACAAGTTAGAGGTACAACCGTACTTCCACATGGAACCGGTAAAACACTAAGAGTATTAGTATTTGCCAAAGGACCAAAAGCAGAAGAAGCACAAAAAGCAGGTGCAGACTTTGTTGGAGCAGAAGAACTAATTCCAAAAATTGAAAAAGAGAATTGGTTTGATTACGATGTAATCGTAGCAACTCCAGATATGATGGGGGTTGTTGGACGTCTTGGTAAAGTATTAGGACCAAAAGGTTTAATGCCAAACCCAAAATCAGGAACTGTTACGATGGATGTAACAAAAGCCATCAATGAAATCAAATCAGGTAAAGTAGAATATCGTTTGGATAAAACGAATATCATTCACCTTGGTTTTGGTAAAGTTTCATTTGGAGTAGAAAAATTAGCAGAAAACTATGATGCCATTATTGGTGCTATCATTAAAGCAAAACCAGCTGCTGCAAAAGGACAATACATTAAGAGTGTTGCCATTTCTACCACAATGGGACCAAGTATGTATATTGACCAAAAATAATTTTAGAATATAGCCAAAGACAGTAGGCAACCAAATAAGTCCTACCGAGGTATTGAAATCGGAGATAAAATCCAGTTTATTACCTCGTCTGGCTATAAACTGGATTTTTTGTATGTATTTTTTAGGAGGTGAAAAAACAATGGCAAATGAAGTAGCATTAAAGAAAAAACAAGAAGAAGTAAAGGAACTTGCAGACAAATTCAAAACAGCAAAAATCGTTCTTTTAACAGATTATCGTGGGATTAACGTAACCGATGTTACAAACCTAAGAAATGACTTACGTAATGCGAAAGCAGAATACAAAGTTATTAAAAATAATATTGTAAAAAGAGCATTAGAAGCAAATGGAGAAAGCGGACTAGATGCTGTACTAGAAGGACCTACCGCTGTTATTTATACAGATGAGGACTATCTAGAACCACTAAAAGCAATCTACAAATTTGCAAAAGAAAATGAATTCTACAAAATTAAAGGTGGAATGATTGAAGGCAAAGTAATGACAACAGAAGAGTTAGTAACACTTGCAAAACTACCATCAAGACAAGAACTTATCGCAAAACTTGCTGGTGCATTACTTGGAAATATTACTAAACTTGCTGCAACTCTTGATCAAGTTAGAGTACAAAAGGAAGAAGCAGCAAATGCGTAAAACAAACTAAAAATGGGCGATGCCATCGCCAAAATCAAAAAAAATATAAGGAGGAAATATAAAATGGCAAAAGTTGATGAATTATTAGAAACAATTGACAGTTTAACTGTAGTTGAATTATCTGAATTAGTAAAAGGAATTGAAGAAAAATATGGAGTATCTGCAGCAGCAGTAGCAGCACCAGTTGCAGGAGCAGCAGGCGCAGCAGCAGCTGAAGAAAAATCTTCATTCAATGTTGTATTAAAAGAAGCAGGAGCAAACAAAATCCAAGTAATCAAAGTAGTTAGAGATGCTACAGGATTAGGATTAAAAGAAGCAAAAGACCTAGTTGACGGTGCTCCAAAAACAGTAAAAGAGAACGTTGCTAAGGAAGAAGCTGAAGACTTAAAAGCAAAATTCACAGAAGCAGGTGCTGTTGTTGAATTAGCATAGTTTTTCATAAACTCTAAACAGGAAAGAAAGGAATTTTAGAAGAGAAATCGACTAAAGTTCTTTTTCTTTTGGAATGCTTGGTCAGTTTTGATTGCAAATTCAGAAAATAATCGGTAAAATTAGTTCGGCTCGATTGACTTTATAGAATAGAAGTTATAAAATAAGAAAATGGAAATATATATTAGAAAAGTGGAGGATGTACAGATATGCGAATACTGTTAGATGCAATGGGAGGAGACAATGCACCAGAGGCAACTATTCGAGGAGCAGTCAAAGCCGCAAGTCGTGTAGAGGCAGAAATTTTACTCATTGGAAATACCGACATTATTAACCAAAAAGTAAGGGAGATTTATGGAAAAGATACACTTGAAGAAATGGCTCCAAATTTGAAAGTTCATCATGCAACAGAAACGATTGAAATGGAAGATATCCCAACACATGCGATTAAACGCAAAAAAGATTCTTCCATGGTAGTAGGCTTTAATCTATTAAAACAAGGCGAAGGCGATGTCTTTATTTCTGCTGGAAATTCAGGAGCGCTCTTAACTGGTGCTACTTTATTAGTGGGAAGAATTAAAGGAATTGATCGACCAGCCTTAGCCGGTATTTTGCCAGCATATAAAGGACGTCTTCTTCTAATTGATGCAGGCTCTAACACAAATTGCAAGCCAATTAACTTATTACAATTTGCACAAATGTCTAGCATCTATTTGAAAAATACCTTTGGAATGGAAAGCCCTCGAATTGGACTATTAAATATTGGAACTGAAGAAACCAAAGGAAATGAACTTACCAAAGAAGCCTATCAATTGCTCAAAGAAAAAGCAGAAGAGTGCCAGATTAACTTTGTTGGCAATGTGGAAGGACGAGATGCCTTTTCTGGCAAGATTGATGCGATTGTAACCGATGGATTTACCGGGAATATTTTCTTAAAAACTGTTGAAGGAATGGGAAAATTTATCAAAAAAGCATTAACAGAAAGCTTAAAGAAAAATGTTCTTTCGATGTTAGGCTCGGTTACGGCTATGCCAGCTATTAAAAGATTTGCCAAAACCATGGACTACAAGGAATATGGTGGAGCACTTTTCTTGGGGGTCAAAAAGCCAGTGGTAAAAGCACATGGTAGTAGTGATGAAAAACTATTTGAATATACCATTCTACAAGCAGAACAATTTGTAAAGAATAAAGCAGTTGACCGAATGATCGAGGAATTTGAAAAAATCCAGAAAACGGTAGGAGAAGAAACAGCAGAACCAGCAAAAGAATAGAAAATTGAAATCTGCTATTGACTTTTCCGAAAACATATATTATTGTAGTGATAAATATAAAAGAAGATTTTTTGAGAGGGGGTGTACTAGTAATGAATGCAGAAGAAGTATTTGAAAAAATCAAGGGTATCATTGTAGAACAATTAGGAGTTGCAGAAACAGCTGTTACAATGGAAGCATCTTTCATTGACGATTTAGGTGCTGATTCTTTAGATATAGTTGAACTAATTATGGCATTAGAGGAAGAATTTGATATGGAAATCCCAGATGCTGACGCTGAAAAAGTTGTTACAGTAGGAGATGTTGTTGACTATATTAAGGATCATATTGCGTAAAAAATAGACAAAAGAAAATGAAAGGGTAATACCTTTCTTTTTTATTTTGGTTGGTGTATAATAGGAACAGTGAAAGGAAGGTAAAAATGAAATTAGAAAAATTAGAAGAAGCAATTGGGCATACCTTTCGTAACAAAGAATTGTTGAAGATAGCAATGACACACGCATCTTATGCCAATGAGTATAATTGTGAAAGTAACGAAAAACTAGAATTCTTAGGAGATAGTATATTAGAGTATGTATCCAGCGACTATATCTACCAAAAATATCCCAAGTTAAAGGAAGGGGAAATGACTAAAGTTCGAGCCACAGTTGTTTGTGAGAACTGTTTGCACAAAATTGCACAAAGGCTCAATTTTAGTGATTTTTTGCAAGTAGGAAAAAGTGAAAGACTAAACCATGGAAATACAAGACCAGCTGTTATGGCAGATAGTGTAGAAGCTGTTATTGCCGCCATCTATTTTGATGGAGGACTCGAAAAGGCAAGAGAGTTTATCATTTCAATCCTCAAAGATGAAATTGAAGTAGCAACTCATGAAGTCGGAATGAAAGACTATAAAACTGTGTTACAAGAAATGTTGCAAGCACATGGTGATGTGAAAATTGAGTATGTGCTTAAGAAAACAGAAGGACCAGACCATAACAAAACCTTCTACACGGAAATGCGTTGTAATGGAGAAACACTCGCAGATGGTGTAGGCAAATCCAAAAAAACAGCAGAAATGGTAGCAGCACAAAAAGCAATTGAAATGATCAAGGCAAAAAGAAAAGGAAAGAAAGGATAGCCATGAAGAAAAAAGAATATATTATACCAATTTTTGTTCCTCATTTAGGATGCCCGAATGATTGCAGTTTTTGTAATCAAAAAAGTATTAGCGGACAAGCTAAACAAGTAACCAAAGAAGATGTCAAACAAACCATTGAAGAATATCTAAAAAATTTCCGAGATGATTATAAATATGTGGAAGTTGCGTTCTTTGGCGGTAGTTTTACAGGAATTGAAGAAGAAAAGCAAGAAGAATTGCTAGAAGCGGTACAACCATATATTCAAGCAAAAAAAGTAAATAGTATTCGTGTATCCACCAGACCTGACTATATTGATAAAGAGGTCTTAAAACGCATGAAAAAATACCATGTAAAGACCATTGAACTTGGGGTGCAATCGAGTAATGACTATATTCTTGAAAAATGCAGACGAGGACACACCTTTGCAGATGTCGAAAGAGCTTCCAAAATGATTCGTATGCGTGGTTTTATCCTAGGACATCAAATGATGGTAGGTTTGCCAGATAGTACAGATTTAGACGAAATTCATACCGCAAAAGATTTGATTAAACTGAAACCAAAAATGGTTCGTATTTATCCAGTCCTTGTGATTAAAGGAACCGCCTTGGAGAAAGAATATGAGGCAGGCGAATATACCCCACTCAACTTAAATCAAGCAGTAGAGCGTTGCAAAGAAGTAATGAAACTATTTACGGCAAAGAATATCCAGGTCATTCGTATTGGTTTGCAAAATACAGAAAGTATTAGTGAGCCAAGCAAAAAAGGAAGCGAAGTTATGGCAGGACCATTCCATCCGGCTTTTCGTCAATTAGTAGAGTCCAGTTTGTGGTATGATAGTATTGTGTCCAAGATTAAGAAAATTAACACCAAGGTTAAAAAAGTGCAAATTGAAGCAAACCCAGAAAATATGAATGAAATCATTGGACATAAAAAAGAAAATATTGAGAAACTGAGAAATACCTATGAAGTTGAAATTTTTGCAAAAGCCAATGATCAAATTAAGCCTGGTGATTTCAAAATTAACATATTAGAAGAATATTAGTATAAAATCACTTGTACTAGCCCATAATGGGAGTACAGGTGATTTTTTGATGGATGAAAAGAAAGCAAAAAGAAAAATGCGAAGAAAAACATGGTATAGTTTTGGAAAGATGACAATCGGGTGCTTGCTGATGGCAATGGGAACCTCGTTGTTTTTATTGCCCAACAAACTATCCTCTGGCGGATTTGCTGGTATTTCCACGATTGTCTACTATTTCTTGCATATCCCAGTAGGAACAACGGTGTTTATCTTAAACATTCCACTTCTCATTCTCTGCTATTTTCGTAATGGAAAAGAATTGGTCTTGAAATCTTTGTATGGTACTTTGTGTTTTTCTTTGTTTATTAACTTAACGGAAAATCGAGTCGTATTTACCCAAGATAAAGTGCTATCTAGTATTTATGGAGGCATTTTAATTGGACTGGGAACGGCTCTGGTTTTGCGTGAGAATGGGTCAACTGGTGGTTCTGACCTCTTAACCTATATCATCCGTAGTTTCTTTCCAAAGTTTCGTAGTGGAAGCCTTCTAGTTGGAATTGATGCACTCATTATCTTTCTAAATGTCATGGTTTTTCAACAAATTGAGATTGGCTTGTATTCCTTTATAGCCATCTATTTAGTGGGTAAAATGATCGATATTGTGTTTGAAGGAATCTATTTTACCAAAATGGTATATATTATTTCGCCAGCGTATCAAAAGATAGCCGACGAAATTAGTAGGCAGATTGAACGTGGGAGTACGGCTCTTCACGCAAAAGGCATGTATGAAAATGACGAAAAAATGATGTTGTTATGTGTAGCAACCAGAGGAGAAGTGGAGCACATTAAACAAATTACTTTTCAGGAAGACCGTTATGCTTTTGTCATTATTTCCAATGCAAGAGAGGTTCGAGGAAAAGGTTTCAAAAAGCCAGAATAGGGTTTGTTTTCTCTGCAAAAATATGCTAGAATGAAACAAAAGAAAAAAAGGGAAAAGAAAAATGACAGAACAAGAATATATCTGGAAACCAGCAACAGACTTTCATCTAAAGCATATTTTTGAATGTGGACAGTGTTTCCGCTGGAACCGAATAGGAGAAAATACTTACCAAGGAGTCTGCCAATTTGGAGTACTGGAGGTCGAGCAAATAACAGAAGATACCGTTTGTTTTCGTGGACTTTGTGAAGGAAATCTGAAAGAACATTGCCACGCTTATTTTGCTTTAACCAAAGACTATGCTAGCCTGAAAAAAGAGTTATCCCAAGTGGACGAGTATCTAGCAGGCAGTATTGCTTTTGGTTCTGGTATCCGTATTCTCAACCAAGATTTATGGGAAATGCTAATCTCTTTTATTGTATCAGCCAATAACAATATTCCTCGTATTAAGGGAATTTTGGAACGTATGGCAATCAAATATGGAAGTAAAGTAACGTGGAAAGGAAAAGACTTTTATCTGTTTCCAACACCAGAGCAGTTAGCAAAAGCAAGTGTCGCAGATTTAAGAGCATTAGGCTTAGGCTTCCGAGATAAAAGGATTTATGAAACGACCCAATCTATCTACGCCCATCCAGAGTTTCTACAAGAACTACAACAAGAAGAGCAAACCGAAGTCATTCGCGAAAAACTACTAACATTGTCTGGCGTAGGCCCAAAAGTAGCGGATTGTATCATGCTATTTTCTACGCTGAAACGCTTGGATGTATTTCCGATCGATGTGTGGGTACGAAGAGTGATGAACGATTTATACCTTCATGAACCAGACGAAAGTAAAGTGGCAAAAGCGAAAATTGAGCGATTAGCAAAAGAAAAATATGGGGATTTAGCAGGAATTGCCCAACAATATTTATTCTATTGGAGAAGAGAAATCTCCTAAGAGGAGGCAAAATGGGAGTAACCATTCTGTATGGAACAGCAGGAAGCGGAAAAAGTTTTCGCTTGTTCCAAGAGATGAAAGAAAAAAGAAAAACAGGAAAGCCAATGTATCTCATTACACCAGAGCAATTTTCTTTTACAGCAGAAAAGAAAATGCTAGAAGAATTTGGCGAAGAAGCAGTGATTAACAGCGAAGTCCTAACCTTTGGTCGTATGGCATATCGCTTTTTGAAAGAGTCGAAAGAACAAGGGAGAAAACATTTAACACCATCAGGAAAGGCAATGCTCATTGCTTCCATTTTGCTTGCCGAAAAAAAGAACCTAAAATTTTTGGGAAAAAGCAATGAAAATATTGAACTCGTACAAAAGCAAATCAAGGAATTCAAAAAACATGGGGTAACGGTAGCAGAATTAGAGCAAGTATGGGAGCAAGAAGAAAATCCATATTTCAAAGCCAAAATCCAAGATATGCTAACCGTGTATCGTGTTTATGAGCAGCGCATTTGTGAGGAATATATTGACGATGATGACCTACTTTCCTTCTTACTCGAAAAATTAGAAGATAGCCATGAATTTGAAGGAGCCTATATCTATATTGACGAATTTGTCGGGTTTACGAAGCAAGAATATTTGGTCATTGGTAAACTGATGGAGCAAGCAGAAGAAGTAACCATTACCGTATGCACAGATGAGCCAAAAGCAGAAATCTGGGAAGAAACCGACTTGTTTCAGGAAAGTAAAAAAACAGTGGACCGCATTTTACAACTGGCACAAGAAAGAAATTGTGAGCCAATTACCCATGAAGAAACTAGCCATAACCGTTTTCAAAATGCAGAACTTTCGCATTTGTCTCGTAACATTTATGCTGTCCCGTACCATCGCTATCCAAAGCCAGTCGAACATATATCGATATTTTTAGCGAGTAATGCGTATACCGAAATCGAGCAAGTGGCAAAAGAAATCCGAAGACTTGTCAAAGAAGAACAGTATCGCTATCAAGATATTGGAATTATCTCCAAAAATCTTGAAAATTATGGGGACATTTGCCGTGTCCTTCTAAAGAAACAAGGAATCCCCTTTTTTATTGACGAGAAACGCGATTTAAGCCAAAATATCTTAATTAAGTACATATTATCCATCTTGGATATCTTTTCAAAAAATTGGTCATTTGAGGCCGTATTTAGTTATCTGAAAATGGGATTCTTAGAAATCGACGAAGAAGAAATTTATCGCTTGGAACAATATGCCAGTAAATGGGGGATTCGAGGCAGTAAATGGTATCGTGGCGAATGGAAGATGCTAAAAGACCAAAAAGAACCAGAAAAAATCCTACGTATGCGAAAAATAGCGATTGAACCATTAGCAGAACTTAAAGAAAAGTTAATCCATCGAACAACCAGTGAGATTTCAGAGGAAATTTATCACTTTTTAATCCAGCAAAAAATTGATCAGAAAATCGAGCTAAAGCGAAAAGAATTGGTGGAAAGAGGTTTGCTTGAAATGGCAAACGAATACCAAAACAGTTGGAAAATTGTGATGGAATTGTTAGACGAGTTAGTGACCCTATTCGGCAATGAAAAAATGGGAATTGACCGCTATATGCAACTACTCAAAGTAGGGCTAATCAATCGCTCCTTAGGCAAAATACCACCATCCCAAGACCAAGTAACCATTGGTGATGTGGATCGTTCCAAAGCACATAAAGTAAAAGCCATTTTTATCATCGGAGTAAATGATGGGGTATTTCCAGCAACTTATGCGTCAGAAGGATTTTTTGATGACCACGACCGAGAGGCATTTCAGAAATATAACATTGAACTTGCCAAAGCCACCAAAGAGCGACTTTTGGAAGACCGTTTCAATCTGTATAAAGCCTTCTCGATTGCAGAAGAGAAGTTGTTTGTGTCGTATGTGTCCTCTGACTTAGAGGGAAGCACACTTCGCCCATCGGTTTTAATTGGAAAAATCAAGCGAATTTTCCCAGAATTAGTGGAAAAAAGTGATGTAACTAAAAAAGAATACACCATTACCAATGAAGTGGTTACTTTTGAGGAATTGCTTTCGAAAATCCGCCAAGCAATGGTAGGAGAGGAACTAGAAGAGCCATGGTTTTCGGTATGGGAATATTACCGCAATCATCCAGAGTGGCAAGATAAATTAGCACAAGCAACAGCAGGAATTCTAAATTCTACTTTGCCAGAGCAAATCCAATCAGAAAATGTAGATAAACTTTATGGAGATACCATTCAAACCAGTGTTTCCAAACTGGAACAATATGCGGCTTGTGCTTTTTCGTATTACCTCAAATATGCACTCCGTCTAAAAGAACAAGAGCAGGCACAAATTAAAGCAATGGACACAGGTTCATTTCTCCATGACTTAATCGATACTTTTTTTGAATATGTCAAAAATGAAGGCATATCCTTAAAAGAAATCCAAGAAGCGGAAATTGAAAAAATGGTCAACCAATTTGTAGGCGAAAAACTACAATTAGAGAAAAACTATATCTTTACCATCAGTCCGAAGTATCAATTCTTGGTGGTGCGTTTGACGAAGCTTTTGAAAACCGCATTACAACACATTATTGCTTCCCTTCGAGAAAGCAACTTTGAAATTTTAGGTAATGAAATTGAGTTCAAGAAGCGGAAAAGATTATCCAGCCATTGAAATTGCCTTGGAAAATGGAAAAAAACTTGAAATTGAAGGAAAGATTGACCGAGCAGATATTGCCAAAGCCAAAGACGGAACGTATTTGCGTATTATTGACTATAAATCTTCGGTCAAAAACTTAGACTTAAACGAGATTGAATATGGTATCCAGTTACAGTTATTTACTTACCTAGATGCGATGTGCAAGCAAGAGGACTATCTTCCGGCTGGGGTACTGTATTTTAGCCTAATTGACCCAATCATCAAAGCAGATGGGCGTATGGAACAAGAACAAATTGCAGAAGAAATCCGAAAACGTTTCAAAATGCAAGGGTTTGTTTTAGCAGATTTACAAGTTGTTAAAATGATGGACCAAACCCTAAGTAGTGGCAGTTCGTCCAAAATACCGGTATACCTAGATAAAACAGGAGAAATTAGCGAAGCACGCTCGAATTGTTTGACAAAAGAAGAATTTGGTGTGTTACAAAAACACATTGAGAAAACCATTCGCAAAATTGGAAAAGAAATGACGAGTGGAAATATTATGCCAAAGCCATATTACCAATTAAAAGATAAGAAAACCCCATGCAAGTTCTGTCCATATCATAGCATTTGCCAAGTAGATTATGGGCAAGGACAAATTGGGTATCAATACATTATGAACCAAAAGAAAGAGAATATCTTAGAGCGAATGAAAGAGGAAAAATAGAGAGGAGAAATTTGTGAAAGACTTATCCAATGAAACTATGGTACAAATACAAAAAGAGGGAGCCAGTTTCTTGCAATTCCGCCAATTAAAAGAAAAAGAACCGGAGTTGCTACATGGCTATACCATGAAACCACTGGATTTCCAGTGGGGAGAGAAATTTGACCAATCGTTCCAGACTTTACAAAATTCACAAAATGTGAAAGGATTGTGGATAAAGACAAGGCAAACTCATTCAGACCATATTCGAGTCATCCGCCAAGAAGAAGAAAATCTACCACAAAGATTAGACGACACAGACGGTGTTGTAACCAACAAGACCGGGCTTTTGGTGCTAACTACTTTTGCAGATTGTACACCAATTTTAATCTATGACCCGAAAAAACATGTCATTGCCAATGTGCACTCTGGCTGGCGTGGGACGGTTCAGACGATTGGAAAAAAAGCATTGGAAATTATGCAAAAAGAATTTGATGTTAAGCCACAAGATTGTATTGCCACGATTGGTCCAAACATTCAGGCTTGTTGCTTTGAAGTGGAGGCAGATGTGCAGAAAATCTTTGCCGAAAAATTTTCCCATCTTTCGGTTTGGAAAGACTGTATAATGCAAAAGGGAAACAAGTATTGGATTGATACGGCAAAAATCAATAAAGCGGTACTTGCGCAAATGGGCATTCCAGAAGAAAATATTGTCGAAAGCCATATTTGTACCAAATGTCAGGCAGATGTTTTGCACTCCTATCGTGCAGAAAAAGAAGCCTCTGGGAGAAGTATTATGTTTACAAGATTGCAAGAAAGGAGATAAGAAATGTTACCAAAACGATTACAAAAAGGAGATACGATTGGCGTTATTGCCCCATCTGACCCAATTACAGGAGAAAAGAAAGAAGAATTGCTACAAGCAAAAGCCAAAGTAGAAAAAGATGGTTTTGTGGTAAAATTCTCAGACCATATTTTCTCCAATACCTTAGGCTATTCGGCAACTGCCAAAGAACGAGCAGAAGATCTAAATCAGATGTTTGCAGACCCAACGGTTACAATGGTATGGTGTGCACGAGGCGGACAAAACTGCAATTCACTTTTTGACGAAGTGGATTTTGAATGCATCCGTCAAAACCCAAAGATATTTTGTGGGTACAGCGATATTACCTCACTTAGTAATGCGATTTATTCCAAAACGGGATTAGTAACCTTTAGCGGAACCAATTTCAAAACCATTGCAACCGATGAAACAGATTATAGTTATGAAGAGACCAAGAAACGTTTTATAGAAGGAAACCTAGCATTAGGACAAAACGAGGAATACCAAGTCATCAAAGAAGGGGGAGCAGAAGGAATATTAGTAGGGGGAAACCTCAGTCTAACCAGAGGTCTAGTCAGTGGAAAATATGCGTTAGACTTTCAAGATAAAATCCTCTTTTTAGAAGAATTGAGTTTGGAAAGCGGACCAGCCCTTGTGAGCAATTTCCTCTATTATATGAAACAAAATGGTGTGTTTGACCACATTCGAGGCCTATGGCTCGGCTTTTATGATAACCCGATTCCACTCGAAAAAATTGTACAAGATGTACTGGGAACTGAGTATACGTTTCCAATCGTTAAATGCAATCATTTTGGACACACCGAGAAAAAGACGGTTATTCCAATCGGAACACGTGCTCGTATCGATACGAGGAAAAAAGAGGCAGTGGAACTCATCGAGGCTTGTGTAGAATAAAGTAGTAAAGGAAGTAGAAAGATGTATCAAAATTGGGAAGAACTAGAACAGAGCATTGTAGATTGCAAGAGATGTAAATTATGCCAAGGCAGAAGTAACATTGTATTTGCAGAAGGAAATAAAGAAGCAGATGTGATGTTAATTGGAGAAGGACCTGGTGCAGATGAGGACCGTGAAGGAATTCCATTTGTAGGAAAAGCAGGACAGTTAATGAACAAAGCCTTTGACGCACTAAACATTGACCGCTCCAAGTTATATATCGCAAATGTGGTAAAATGTAGACCACCTAAGAACCGTGTACCAGAAGAAGACGAGGCAACTGCGTGTCTGGATTATTTGCGTAACCAAGTAATGCTCGTAAAACCGAAAATCATTGTGCTATTAGGAAGTACCGCATTGAAAAATATTCTAGGAAAAGAATATGGAATTACAGCAGTTCGAGGAAAATGGATGGAACGAAAGCAAATTCAATATATGCCAACTTGGCATCCAGCTGCATTGTTACGTGACGAAACTAAGAAAATTGAGTTTTGGAAAGACTGGAAAGAAATTTGTAAAAAAGCAAAAGAAATGAATATTGAGATGGAGAAAAAATCATGAAAGAAGAAATACAAGAAAAAGCAAACTATTGCTTACATTGTGTAGTAAGACCATGCCAAATGAGTGGATGTCCACTTGGAAACCATATTCCAGATTTTATCCAAGCCGTAAAAGAGAATAATTTTGAAAAAGCTTATGAGATTCTAAGCGAAACGACGGTACTGGAAAGCATTTGTGGGAGAATTTGCCCACATGAAAAACAATGTCAGGGTAAATGTGTACGTGGAATAAAAGGAGAGCCTGTTTCCATTGGAGAATTAGAGGCACAAGTTGGAGATTATGCTAGCGAGCATAATCTAACCATACCAAAAGAAGCAAAGAAAGAAGGAAGCGTAGCTATTGTAGGGACAGGACCAGCAGGACTAACCTGTGGTGCTTTTCTTGCAAAAAAAGGATATATGGTAACCATTTTTGAAAAATATACCAAATTAGGTGGGATTTTGAACCATGGTATTCCAGAATTTCGTTTGAGCGAAGCCGTAAAAGAGCAGACCATTCAAAAAATCTTAGACCTTGGCATTACTGTGAAAATGGGACAAGAACTAGGCCAAGACTTTACACTAGCAGAGTTAGAAAACGAGTATGATGCCATTTTCTTAGGCTTTGGGGCAAATTGTTCGAGCCAAATGGGAATAGAGGGAGAGGATTTACCAGAAGTAGTAGGTGGAAACGAACTCTTAGAAAAAGGCGAATATCCAGACTATACGGGAAAAAGAGTTGCAGTGATTGGTGGCGGAAATGTAGCCATGGACACAGCAAGAACCATCCAAAGAAAAGGAGCAAAAGAGGTAACGGTTATTTATCGTAGAGCAGAAGAACAAATGCCAGCCGAAAGAAAGGAAATTCAAGACGCAAAACAAGAGGGAGTCCAGTTTTTGTTTACCACCAACATATTGAAAATATTAGGAGATGGTAAAGTAGAGAAAATCGAATGTATCCAAACAAAACTAGTACAAAAAGAAGGAGAAACCAGACTATCTCCAGTCAATGTAGAGGGAAGCAACCATACCAAGGAAATGGATTATGTGGTAATGGCACTTGGTTCAAAACCAGAAGAAGCGGTTGTAGCAAAATTAGGACTAGAATTAGACCAGAAGAACCGCATTGTGGTAGACGAAAAAGGCAGAACTTCTAAGAAAAATGTATTTGCTGGCGGGGATATTACTTCAACCAAGGGAACGATTGCATGGGCAGCAAGACAGGGAAGAGATGCAGCAGAAGCGATTGCAGAGTATTTAGAAGAAAAGAAATAGGACATACAAAAAATGGAAAAGTGTTTGACAAAGAAAAAAAGAGATGGTAAAATAGAAATATAAAAGGGGCGAGGAAAAGACCTCATCCCTTAATGGTTATTTGTGGTTGGAGTTCTTGGCGTGAACTTCAATCTTTTTTTGTCCGTCTTGGAATTTCAGATATGTATTATACCCAAAGTGGGCAAGACAATATAAGATAATTCCGGATGCTAAAATAATTGAAACAATAGCAAGAAATAGAACAGCAATAAACTCAGTTGACATTCCAATCACCTCCTCTTTAGTACGAGTTAAACTGCGGATAGTAGGTGCAGTTTATCAACAGTTGTTACTGTTCACCAGCAGAGCAACTGCTGATGAATACACCTACCAATAAGAGGAGTAAAAATAACCCAGACAGAATATACCATAAAATGGAAACGAAGACAAGAAAAACTGGTAAAAAAAGTAAGAAAGACAAAATGCGACAAAATGGAAGAAAAACAACCATTCTTTTTTGAATGGTTGTTATCTTATCTATTTTGTTGTTTCTCCTATTTCCAATTATCTAACTCAACTGTACTACTGGTTTGCTTGGTCCAAAGTTTGCGAATTGCTTGAAGAAGTCGGATTAGTTTATTTGGTTGTACCAAAACAAGTGAGGTATTGTTCAAGATACTTTCATGTTTTGCCTCTAAGTTAGCCATTTGGTTAATATAGTAAACATGGAATGTGGTGTAACCTTCTGCAATCGCAATATAGTTTTGGTAGTTATATAATTGGGTACGATAAACTTCAATATCTTCTGTGGTATTTAATTTCTTAAATTCTGTATTAAAATAAGATGTGAAAATGAAGTTTTGTGTTTGCAAAAAGATTTCCTTCATTTTCTTTCTTAGTTCATCAATTCGAGTAGCAATTTTTTGTGTCTTTTGACTAGATTTTTCCGTCAAAAATTGATTTTTCAACTGTACAATTTTTTCTTCGGTATAGAAGACAGTGTCTAAGTTTCGTACAATGCGGTAATATGCTTTTTCTCCACAAAGTTCAGAAAAGCGATTTTTGAAATCATCTGTACTGAAAAATGCACTTTTATATAAATACTCGGTTCCTGTAATATATGCCATTTGAGCGACTAAATTACAAAGTAGTGGGTAATAGGTCTGGCTGGTTGTCGGGAAAGATAGGTCATAATATTTTACAATGTCTGACTGTTCTTTCAAGCAATGAGAAGCCATTAACTGTACAGCACCTTCATTTAATCCCATACCATAAGTCTTAAATTCGCCAAATTCACAAAAACCAAGACGAATGAGTTCGCCATCTTTATCTCGTAGTGCTTGCAAATGATGGATTAACTCATGAACAACCGTTGGTTGCACACAAGACAAATTCACGCCTTCACGTAAATACACAGAAGAGTTTTTGTAAAAATAGTTTGCTTCAGCAACTCCTTCTGGCATAGAAGCAGTAAACATGGACAAACGAGATAATTCAATAAATAAATCTTGCCCATCTAAATTAAGCTCTGGGAAAGCAGCACATAATTTTTCTGAAACTGACTTTGCCAAAGAATTGATGGTTAAGGTTGGAACGGGAGCGATTACTTCAATTCCCTCTTTTCTTAAGTCTGACTCAATGCTCATAACGCACTTTTCTCCTTTGTAATTTCCTTTGCTACTATTATACAATAGAAAAAATGACAAAATATAACAAATGTATGAAAAGAGTATGACAATTCTGTTACATTTTACCAAGTCCGCAGATGTCTTTGATGACTTCTCCAGAAATAATCAGGCCGGCAACCGATGGAACAAAGGAAATGCTAGCTGTTGTATGGACATCATCAGGCTCTATTTGCTGTGGTTCTTCTTTGGAATAGAGCACTTTTACTTTTGTAATATGACGAGCACGAAGCTCTTTGCGCATTACTTTTGCTAAAGGGCATACACTCGTTTTTTCAATATCCGCTATTTCAAAACGAGTCGGATCTAGTTTATTCCCAGTTCCCATACTGGAAATGACAGGGATATCATGGGCTTTGGCATATTGAATGATACCAAGTTTAGCACGAACGGTATCAACTGCATCCACTAGATAGGAAACATTGGAAAATGGTTCAACATAAGAAGCAATATTTTCTTCCGAAATGAAGACAGAAAAAGTGTCAATTTGTATCATCGGATTGATAGAAAGAGCACGTTTTTTTAATACCTCTACTTTGCTTTCACCAATGGTTTCAGTGGTTGCCATGAGTTGGCGGTTCAAATTCGTTTCGCTAATGGTATCTGCGTCAAATAGAACAAGATGACCAATTCCACTACGGACTAAACCTTCTACGACATAAGAGCCAACACCACCACAACCAAATACCATTACGGTACTATCCTGTAGTTTTTGCAAATTCTCTTTTCCAATTAAAATTTGTGTTCGTTGTAACCAATTTTCCATATTTTCTCCTCTTTTCTTTCCCTTATTATATCCATTACAAAACAAAAAGAAAAGCAAACAAAATTTTGTAAAACTCTTGCAAAAAGAAAAATATGTGATACAATACAAAAGGAAACGAAGGAGAGAGAAAAATGATTGGATATATTAAAGGAAGTTTAGAAGCCAAAACAGGCGAATATGTGATATTAGAAACAGGCGGAATTGGATACAAAGTATTCATGTCTAGCCCAAGTATGGAGCGTTTGGGCGAAATGGGAAAAATGGTAAAGGTATTTACCTATATGCGAGTTCGAGAAGACGATGTCAGCCTTTATGGTTTTTGTACCAATGAGGAACTTCGTATGTTTGAATTATTGCTATCGGTTAGTGGAATTGGTGCAAAATCTGCCATTTCTATTTTATCTGCTATTACACCATCTAGTTTTGCCTTAGCTGTTATTAGTAATGACTTAGCCAAACTCAAGAAACTACCAGGCGTAGGAGCAAAATCTGCACAACGTATTATCTTAGAATTGCAAGATAAATTAAAAACAGAAGAAGCCATTTCCAAAGGGGAAGAAATGATGACAGCAAGTTTGGTACAAGGAAATGATGAAGTAGCAGAAGCAATGTCTGCTTTGCAAGTATTGGGCTATACCAGAAGAGAATGTGAGCAGGCTTTTGAAAAAATGGATACAAGCAGACTTGGTGTGGAAGAAATGATTAAAGCAGCACTGAAAAATTTAGCAAGATAGGAGAAGAATATGAACGCAAACCAGCCACTTGCTTATCGTATGAGACCAAAGACTTTAGAAGATTATGTAGGGCAAGAGCATATTTTAGGAAAAGACAAAATCTTATATCGTACCATTCAGGCAGACCGATTATCTAGCATTATTTTATGGGGGCCTCCTGGCTGTGGGAAAACATCTCTTGCCCGTGTCATTAGTCAAACGACCAAATATAAATTTGTAGTTATCAACGCCGTTAGTTCTGGTGTGGCAGAGATAAAAAGAGCGGTTGAAGAAGCAGGAAACCTACTCTTAAATCCATCTGGAAAATGTATTCTATTCATTGACGAGATACACCGTTTTAACAAATTGCAACAAGATGCGTTATTGCCATTTGTAGAAAATGGAACTGTTATCTTAATTGGAGCCACAACCGAAAATCCATATTTTGAGGTCAATAAGGCTTTAATTTCTCGTTCGATGGTATTCAAACTAAATCCACTCACGACAGAAAATATTTATGAAGTTCTAAAGAAATCCTTAACTAGTCCAGAAGGACTTGGTTCGTATAATATTAAAATTGCAGACGATACCTTACACACGATTGCAGAAATTGCCAATGGGGATGTACGAACCGCCTTAAATGGATTGGAAGTAGCGGTTTTGACGACGAAAGTAAATGGGGAAGGATTTATTGAAATAACGGACCAAATTGCAGCAGATAGTGTGCAAAGTAGGAAAGCACTATTTGATAAATCTGGAGATAGCCATTATGATAATATTAGTGCATTTATTAAATCCATGCGAGGAAGCGACCCAGATGCTGCTATTTTCTATTTAGCAAGAGCCATTAACGGAGGAGAGGACCCTGTTTTCTTAGCCAGAAGAATTGTCATTTGTGCGTCCGAAGATGTTGGAATGGCAAATCCAAATGCACTTGTGGTAGCAACTGCTGCTATGCAAGCCGTTAATATGATTGGTATGCCAGAGGCAAGAATTATTTTATCTGAAGCAGCAACCTATGTGGCAACATCACCAAAATCCACTGCGACCTATTTAGCGATTGATGCAGCCTTAGCCGATGTAGCGGAGAAAGATACAGGAGAAATCCCAATGCACATTCGCAATGCACCAGCAGAGGGCATGAAAGACCAAGGCTATGGTATTGGATATAAATATCCACATGATTATCCAGGGCACAAAGTAGAACAACAATATCTGCCTGATAAAATGGTGGGTACCAAATACTATAACAAAGATTTTGAATAAAAATTAGAATGGAGTGTGATGGCATGGGACAAAAGTATGATGCAATTATTATTGGAGCAGGACCAAGTGGTATCTTTTTAGCCTATGAATTAGTCCAAAAAGGAAAGCACAAAAATATTCTCTTACTCGAGCAAGGAAGACGTGTTGAAAAGAGAAGCTGCCCAATTGAAAAAGGCGGTAAATGCGTGAAATGTAAACCACTTTGCAATATTACTTGTGGTTTTTCTGGAGCAGGAGCCTTTTCCGATGGAAAATTATCTTTGTATAACGACGAAGACGAGGATATCTATGTAGGAGGCTATTTGCAAGAATATATTGGCGTAGAAAACACCAAAAGATTGATTGATTATACGGACCAAGTATATTTGAAATTTGGAGCAGATACGCATTTGGAAGGAACGGAACATCAAGAAGAAGTAGCCAAGATAGGACATAAAGCAAAAAAAGAAGGGATTACTTTAATCAATATCCCAATTCGCCATTTAGGGACAGAAAAAAGCCATGAATTGTATCGAAAATTAGAAGAGTATCTATTGGAAAACGGGGTACAAATTCGTTTTGATACGGTAGTAGATGATTTAATTATTAAAAATGAGAAAATCCAAGGCGTAACGGTAAAGCCAGCAAAAGAAGCGGAAAATGAGGAATATACAGACGTCGAAACCATTGAGGCAGACCATGTAGTAGTAGCAGTGGGGAGAAAAGGAGCCAATTGGCTTGTCAAGATGTGTGATAAACACCAAGTAAAAACAACCACGGGAGTAGTAGATATAGGGGTTCGCTATGAACTACCGGACAAAATTATGCACAAAATTAACGAGACCATGTATGAAGGAAAATTCATTGGTAGAGTTGGACCTTTCCGAGATAAAGTACGAACCTTTTGCCAAAACCCAAGTGGGTTTGTTTCGACCGAAGTATATGACCATAACATTACTTTGGTAAATGGACACTCGTACAAAGAAAAGAAGAGTACAAATACAAACCTTGCCTTACTTGTTTCCCACAAATTCCAATATCCTTTTGATAAACCAATCGAATATGGAAGAAATGTAGCCAAGAACTTAAATGAGTTAGGAGCAGGAAACATTGTTGTACAAAGACTAGGAGATATCTACCGTGGAAAGCGTACATGGGAAGAGGAATTGCAAAACAATGCGGTAGTACCAACCTTAAAATCCGCAGTAGCAGGAGATATTACCTTTGCACTTGGCTATCGAACCATGACAGATATTTTAGAATTTATCCGTGCAATGGATAAGGTAATAGAAGGGTTTGCTAATCCAGAAAATCTACTCTATGGACCAGAAATTAAATTTTACAGTAACCAAATTTTAATCGATAATAACTTTGAAACCAATATTAAAGGATTGTATTCGATTGGAGATGGTGGTGGTATGACAAGAGGGCTTATGATGGCATCTTGCTCTGGTGTACAAATGGCAAGAATTTTAGCAGAAAGAATTTAGATAAAAGAAAAATTTGGAATAAGTATGTAATAGAAGATAAAAATAGTGGAGTTAGAATATGTCTACACAAAAACAAAAATTATATAATGTGATTGAAACATTGCCAAAGGAACTTGTAATCGAAAACGAAGAAGATTTTATCAGCAAAGTAGAAGAGGGCATACAAGATGTAAAAAGAGGTAATGTATACTCAATAGATGAGGCTTTTTCCGAAATAGAAAAATGTTTATAAAAAAAGAATAATTGACAAAAATAGGAAAAGTGGATATAATAGAAATAGGAAATGAACATACAGAAATGTATGTTGCCACTTTATAGAGTAAACAACACTACATAGCCGTTCCAAAGCAAAATGTAGTGTTGTTGTTTTATTCCTTATTGGACCAGATTACAAGTAAAATGGTAAACAAGGTTACGTTTATGACTAGGGAAATCCCTAATATGTAAAATAAAGAGATAAAAAAATCCATAAACACCACCTCACTTTCTGATTGCAAGCAATCGTAAGTAAAGTGGCAACACACAGCTGCTTTTCGTTCATTTCCTAATGAATACTATATTCCAAAATATGGAAGAAGTCAAGATGAAAATCCAAATCTTGACAAAAATAAAAAATGAGAGTATACTAGAAGCATCGTAAATAGATAAAAACAAAAATGAGACAAAGTAAAATCAAGGTTACTGCCAGAGAGAATTCGCTACCAGCTGAAAACGAATTTCAGAAAACGGGTTTGAAAAACTACCTCATTGTTTCTAGCAAAAACTAGACGACTATTGCGCGTTAAGCAATCAATGAAGCGAAAAATTAGGGTGGAACCGTGTAGATATTATGCACCCCTAGGTAAAAAATACTTAGGGGTGCTTTTTTGTGCCTTCTAAGGGAAAAAGGAGGAACTTTTATGATAAAAGTAGAATTAAAAGACGGCAAAAGACTAGAAGTCTCAGAAGGAATTTCTGTTCTTGAACTAGCCAAACAAATTAGTGAAGGATTAGCAAGAATGGCAACAGCGGGAAGAGTAGATGGAAAAGTAGTGGACTTACGCTATGTACTAAACCAAGATTGCAAAGTAGAAATCTTAACTTTTGAAAATGACCTAGAAGGAAAGAAAGCCTATTGGCATACGACTTCCCATATTATGGCGCAGGCAGTAAAACGTGTTGTACCAAGTGCAAACCTTGCCATTGGACCATCCATTGACAATGGTTTCTATTATGACTTTGATGTAGAAGTACCATTCACAGACGAAGACAAGGCAAAAATTGAAGAAGAAATGAAAAAGATTATTAAGGAAGATCTTGCGATTGAACGCTTTGTTTTACCAAGAGAAGAAGCCATTCAATTCATGCAAGAAAAAGGCGAGCCATACAAAGTTGAGTTAATCGAAGACTTGCCAGAAGGAGAAGAAATTTCTTTCTACCGTCAAGGAGATTTCACAGACCTTTGTGCAGGACCTCATTTACAAAGTACAGGAAAAGTAAAAAGCATTAAAATCTTAACTTCTTCTGGTGCTTACTGGAGAGGGGATGAACACAACAAAATGCTACAAAGAATTTATGGCATTTCCTTCCCAAAAGCAAGTGAACTCGAAGAATATCTAAACATGATTGAAGAAGCCAAGAAAAGAGATCACCGTAAATTAGGAAAAGAACTAGAACTCTTTTTCTTTGATGAAACGGCTCCAGGAATGGCATATTGGATGCCAAAAGGCTTCAAAATGATGAACATTTTGATTGAACTATGGAGAAGAGAACACGAAAAAAGAGGATATTTAGAGTTTTCAGGTCCACAATTAAATAGCAGTGAATTATGGAAAACATCTGGACATTGGGACCACTATAAAGAAGATATGTTTGTTTTAACGGACTCCGATGGAAAAGAGCAAGCCTTAAAACCAATGAACTGTCCCAATGCCATTAAGATATTTGCTTCTAAATTACGTAGTTACAAGGAATTGCCACTTCGTTTTAATGATATTGATGTCATCCATCGTAATGAAAAATCTGGTCAATTAAATGGACTTTTCCGCGTTCGTATGTTCCGTCAAGATGATGCCCATAACTTTATTACCGAAGAACAAATTGGTTCGGAAATTAAGGATATTATTGAGATTGCAAAATATCTATATGGTATCTTTGGATTAGATTTTGAACTAACGCTATCTACCAGACCAGACGACTATATGGGAGATATTGCGTTATGGAATAAGGCAGAAGCAAACTTACGAGATGTGTTAGACGAGTTATGTGGAAAAGACCAATACCGCATCAACGAGGGAGATGGTGCCTTCTATGGACCAAAAATTGATATTAAAATGAAGGACTGCTTAGGCAGAGAATGGCAAATGGGAACGGTACAAGTAGATTTCCAATTACCACTTCGCTTTAATCTATCGTATATTGACTCCAACGGAGATAAGAAAACACCAATCCTAATCCACCGAGCTTTATTTGGTTCGTTTGAAAGATTTATCGGCATTATTACGGAACACTTTGCAGGAGCTTTCCCAGTATGGCTTGCACCTGTTCAAGTCAAAGTGTTACCAATTTCAGATAGCCAAAAAGAATATGCTAGAAAAATAGCAGAAGAATTAGGGAACAAAGGCTTCCGTGTGGAAGTCGATGACCGACAAGAAAAAATTGGTTACAAAATTCGTGAAGCACAACTTCAAAAAATCCCATATATGCTTGCGATTGGCGACAAAGAAATTGCTGAAAATGCAGTTAGCGTACGTTCTAGAAAAGATGGCGAAATGGGAAAAATGTCAGTTGAAGAATTTGCAAAAAAAGTACAAGAGGAAATGGATACTTTTGCCAGATAGAAAAAAATTTAGAGAAAAAAGATACGAGTTTTAGGCGAATTCGTGTCTTTTTTCTTAAATCCGTAAGGACAAGCCTTGAAAAAAAGATAGGTTTTAGTATATAATAGGAAACATAAGAGGTGAAAAAAATGCCTAAGAAAAGAAGCGACGAAAAAGATCATGTAAAAACAAACTTAGAATATATTGGATTAAAGTTAGAAAGACCACCAAAGTTCTTAAAAGAATTCGAGGCGCCTAAATTTCGTGCACCAAAATCATATGATGCGGAAAAATATCATGTGTACCGCTATATTGATATGAGTGAAATTGAAATTATGATTTCACCAGTGGAAAGATTAGCGGAAATTCAAAAGCGATATAAAATGGCAAGTCCAATTTGCGAATACTTAGATAGTTCCAGTGAAGAAAATTTGGAAAAACACGCAGCCTTTTTGAAAATGGTTATGAACATCAATATTGCTCATATTCAAGAAATTGAACAAGAGCAAGAAAAATTTCAAGAAGAAGTACCAACCAAAGTAAAATATATCGATAATTTTGCTTGGCAGATTTTCTATTCCAATGCAATCGGAAAATACTTTATGCTGGTTTCCTCCAAAGAGTCAGACAATTCAGCTATGTGGTATGTGATTAAAAAGCAAATTGAAATGAGCAAGACAAAGAAGAAACAATACTTATATGCACCGGTTAATTATGAAGAATTTTCGGGAGAAATGCTTACCAATGACCAAATTGCAGATCTTCAAAACTATTACTGGTTCTTTACCAAAGAATGGCCAGAAATTTATGAGGTTTATGATAAAAAAGGCAAAAGGACCATTCGCATTGTAGGGCAAGCACCAGTATATGAAAAAGTAAAAAGTACCTATGCGATTGTACTACAAACCGAAAAAGAGGCACAAGAGTTATATAAACTCATGAAAGCACTGTTTATCATTGGAAGCGAATTGAAAGAAGATTATCAATTTACCTATCAATTAAACAAGCAAGGAAATTTGCAATTCTATTGCGAAGAAGACGAACTCAACCATAAGACATTGCCAAAGTTTATCACTGAACAGATTTTACATATCAATAGCACCGTTAATCGTATTCGCTTAGAATGTGATGGCGTGAAAAAAGAATTAGCAGGGCAAAAAGAAATCGTGGCAAAACGAAGTGAAGAATATGCCGTAAAAGAGCAACAAATTCTAGCCTTTATTGAATGTAAAAAAACATTCTTTGGAAAAGTAAAGTATTTCTTCAAGAGCAAAAGCAATAAAAATAAAATGAACCAAGTGCTCGATTTGAAAAAGCAAGAAAAAGAAGCAGAAGGTGCAACGGAAAAAGCCGTTCAAGAGGAAAAAGAAGAAGTGATTAAAATTGAAGACAAGAATTATACCATCGAGGATTTAATTGCTTTTTGTACCATACTCAACAAAAAAAGAACGGAATTAAAGAATAATAAACTAGATTTGAAAGCATCAAAAAATCGAGCTGAAATTTTAACGCAAAAAATCAAAAATGCAACGATGTACTTACAAGAAATTGAAAGCCATCGCAAGAGTTTATTAGAATTTTGGAAATATACGAATAAAGATGTTGCTATGAGCCTAAATGAAGGTGAAGAAGAAGACAAAAATGGCGAGCGAAAAGAACATATCAAAAAATATTTTGATTATGAAACAGATTTAGAAGACTTAGGCGTTCAAATTGACGAATTGCAAAGAAGAAAGTTTTCCAAAGACGAAACGGATGCAATTTATGTAGCAAGATATTGCGAAGAGTCTATGAATGCAGTTAATCGCAAACGTATCTTAAAAGCAGATAAGGCAAAATTAGAAGACGAACTAAAAGAAATGAAAAAAGCCTACAAAGAAAACGAAAAAGAAATTGCAGCAGCGGATTTTGATATCTTTGGAGGAGCCTACCAAGATAAGACGAAAATGCAAACCATTCGCAACACACAACATCGCGAAACACCAAAAAATCGCTTTCAGATTTTGAACATTCGTCCAGATACGGAATTTGAATTTTACAAAGACCGTTTACGTGATTTTGTAAATTTATTGCATGAGTCTTTTCAAAAGATTACTTTGCCAGTGGATTTATCTGTGTATTTATTAGCACCAGATGAAGAAGAACCAAAAGGAATTCATGTATGTTTCTTAAATCCACAAGATGCGATTAACATGTGCAAAAACAAAGGCGAAACTTGCAAATTGTATCGCATTAACTTGAAAGAAAAAATGCCTGTAATTTTCTATTCCAATATTATCTTTTTTGATAATACCAACAATACGTTACCAGTCGGAATGGATTTATCGACAGAAATGTTAGTGGATTTTGATAAATTTGATTTCTTTGAACAAGAGCAAAAAGAAGTTGGCTATTCGTATGAAAATGATAAGAAAGAATTAGTTTTTGCAAAACTTCACATTACAGAATATGAAGCAGATGAAAAAAGATAAGAAAAAACTTGCTCTCCTGTCTATTTTGTGATAAGATAGGAGAGTAAATTATGCAGATGTGGCGGAATTGGCAGACGCACTGGACTCAAAATCCAGCGGAGTAACATCCGTGTGGGTTCGACTCCCACTATCTGCACCAAGAAAAGTGTTCTTAGAGGATTTTAAACCGATAAGAGCATTTTTTTATTTATAGGATAGGGAGAATAGAAAATGAAGAATATATTACTTATATCTGGAAGTAACCGAAAAGGAAATACGCAATCCATATTAGAAATAATTGATAAAAATAGGCAGAATACACAAATGCTATTATTAAAAGATAAAAACATAGAATACTGTAAAGGCTGTTTAGCATGTCATAAAATGATAGATTGTGTAATCAAGGATGATATGAAAGAAATTATAGAAAAGATGATTGCTTCTGACTTAATTATCTTTGGGGTGCCTAATTATTTTGATAATGTAAGTGGGCTATTCAAAAATTTTATGGACCGATTGCATCCATTATATAAAAGTGGACTATTAGCGAATAAGAAGGTTATATTTATCTATGTTGGTGGCGGAAATGAAAATGGAACGAAAGAAGAGTTGCACCATTCAATTAGAGGATTTGTTAAATATCTGAAACTAAATGTAATAAAAGAATATAGTTTTCAAGCATTAAATTATAATGATATACTGAGTCAACAAGAAAAAATACATAAAGTAGTAAGTGAGATGAGTGAAAATTTATAGATATTAGGTTTCTATACTAGGCAAGGCACAAAATGATACTATTAAATAGGTTAAAAAGCGTTTTATGACCAAAATAGTGGAATTAGGGTAGAATATTTGATAAAATAATCAAAAAGAGAGGGATTATATGGACAAGGTACACTTATCGAAATCGAAATACTGCAAAGCGAAACAATGTAATAAAATATTATGGTTAAATCAATATAAACCAGAATGTGCTGAACAAACAGCAAGTGAGGCTGTTTTGGAGAATGGAACAGAAGTGGGAGAACTTGCGAGAGAACTACTTGGAGAATACAGTAATATTGAATATCAAAGTGATTTATCAAAAATGATAGAACAAACCAAGCAACAAATGGAAAAAAAGCCTAATATTATTACAGAAGCCTCCTTTGCGTATGACCAAAATTTCTGTAGTGTAGATATTCTAAAAAATGATGTAAATGGCGTAGAAATCTATGAGGTAAAAAGTTCTACTTCAATAAGCGATATTTATTTGGACGATATTTCCTATCAAGTGTATATACTTCTCAATTTAGGATATCAAGTAAAGAAAGCAAGTATCGTGTATATTAACAATCAATATATAAGAAAGGGAGAACTAGAATTAGACAAGTTACTTCGTATCGAAGATGTAACTGAAATTGCCCTTTCAAAGCAAGAGGAAATCAAAGAAAAAATTAAAGAAATTCATCAATATATGGAACAAGAAAGTGAACCAACACAAGACATCGGAAAGCATTGTTTTGCTCCATATAATTGTGAATACTGGAATTATTGTACCAGAAAATTACCGGAAAACAATGTGTTCAAAATTAGAAGAATGAGAAAAGACCAAAAATTGAAATTATATCATAAAGGCATTTATGAATTCAAAGATTTATTAAAGCAAGAGATAGACTGGAAATCTAAGCAACAAGTGGAATTTGAAGAATTTAATAAAGAACCGATAATGGACAAAGAAAAGATTAGAACTTTTCTAAAAAATTTATATTATCCATTATATTTCTTGGATTTTGAAACATTCCAACAGCCAATTCCCCAATATGATGGAATAAGACCATATATGCAAATACCTTTTCAATATTCGTTGCATTATATAGAAAAGGAAGGCGGAGAACTCAAACATAAAGAATTTCTAGCAGAGGCAGGAATTGACCCAAGAAGAAAACTGGCTGAGCGATTAGTAAAAGATATCCAAAAAAATGCTTGTGTTTTAGCATATAATATGCAATTCGAAAAAATGGTAATCAAAAATCTAGCAGAATTATATGCAGATTTAAGAGAAGACTTATGGATAATACATAACAATATAAAAGACTTAATGGTTCCTTTTGCAAGTCGAATGTATTATTGCAAAGAAATGCAAGGTTCTTATTCAATTAAATATGTTTTGCCAGCATTATTTCCAGATGACCCAGAACTGGATTATCATAATTTACCATTGGTACACAATGGCGGAGAAGCAATGAATGTATTTGCAACACTTGCACAGAAAACAAAAGAGGAGCAAGAAGAAATAAGACAAGGACTTTTAGTTTATTGCAAATTAGATACTTATGCAATGGTTAAAATATGGGAAAAGCTGAAAGAGATAGTTAAGAAGTAGTAGATAGATGGGAGGTTATAAAATGAATAAAATAATCGAAAAAGGTGAGATAAAAAACTTTTGGATTATCTATTTAATGCCTTTTGATAAGAAGTATAGAAACGAAGAATTTGTAGAAGAATATCAAAATAATTGTATCCAAAAAGGAATCTTTGGAATGGGGTGGCATCATAATTCAGAAGATTTTAGAAAAAAATACAAAAATGAGATTTTGACGGATAAGGTAGCGGCTGAATATGAGAAAGATTACAATAGCATATATGATGGGGCAGGGATTTCACATAAAAGCCTAAAAAATTATAGTAATATACAAGAAAATGACATCGTAATTATGCGACTAAAAAATGCACATTATTATATAGGAGTAGTTGATAATAATGGAGTTCGATATTGTGATGGCAAAGATATACTAAATGAGGGGGAATATGCAACAAATGACTTGAATATTCCTAGACTAAGTTGGTATGGTTCAGTTAAAGAGTGGTATGAATTTTCCGAATATGAATTACCACAAAATATTGTAGGAAGATTTTCACAAAGAATACATAGTGCAATCGACCGTATTGAAACGAATATGGTAAAAGAAAACATATATCATTTATATAAACAGAAATATTTAGAGGGTTTACACGAAAACTTTGAATTTCCAAAAACAAAATTAACACTTGAAACATTTACAGATACCTTGAACTACAGAGATTTAGAGGACTTAGTTTATTTATATATCTTAAAACAGGAAAAGGAGAATAATTATATACTGTTGCCATCAGAATGCAAAGTAAACAAAATGAAATACGAATTTGACCTAGTAGAAAAGTGTTTGAAAGATAATGAGAAACCTAAGATCATTACTTGCCAAGTAAAAAATCGTGCGATTGTAGATTATTCAAAATATGTAGAAGATGCCCAGAAAAAGATTTATCATAAAATATATCTATTTTCTGGTAGCAATCAATATAGTGAAGATAAAATAGAAGAAAAGGAAGCGACTATTCGTATAAAAAAGGAAGGTTTAGATAGCATTATAAAAATAATAGAACGAGGAAAATTATATGATTTTTTCATTCATAATAATTTCTTCTGGAGTAGAAAAAAATTAGACCAATTCTATCAAATATAACGAATGTTTAGAATTTTCTAGACATCAAGTCAATACATTATATGACCAACAAAATTTACAAAGACTTAAAAATCCTATATACTAACAATGTAGATAGGATTTTTGGTTGTGAAGGGAATTAGAATGGAAAATTTAGAAAAACAAAGTAGGAAAGAAGAAACAACGGAAGATATTCTAAAAAGTTTAGACAAATGTTATGGTCTAACTTTTTTTAGAAAGGAACTAGAAGAATATGTGGAATATATTAGGCTCAAAAGGGCAAACAAGATAAATATCGGAAATCATAATATCATACTATTCTGCGATAACCATTCGAAAGACTATGCAAAAGAAGTAGAGATAATTCGCAAAATACTGCGAAAAGAAAATATGATAGAAGAGGACAGAATAACCGTTATTACGGATTTACATACTCTAGAAAATACGGAATTTGAGAAAAAGAAACTTTATGTGATAGATGATGAAAATAACATCGATAGAAAATTAGAAGCAATTATACATAAAAATTGGGACTGAATATTTTTTGTTATTCTAAAATAAGAAAATTTAATGGAAAAAAAAGATAAAAACGACATACGAGAAATGTTACAAAGAAACTTTTATTGGGAACTAAAGATAATAGAGCCTACACAGGAAGAAAAAATCCAATATATAAAAAATGTAGCAAAACAAAATGGATTAAAAATAAAGTTAGAAGATTGGATGATAAACTCGATTGCAGAAAAATCGATGATAGAGATAGACAAAACACTGATTAGAGCCTGTGTGAAAGCAAATAAACAAAAATTACAAGAAATCAACACAGATTGTTTTGATTTAGAGGATATCTTGTTCAACTGGGAGAAGCCAAAAGCAGATACAAAATCTGAATATGGATTACACCAATTAAACTCTCTAATTGGGTTAAAAGAGGTAAAAGAACAAATCAGGAAAATATTGAGTTATGTGGAAGTAGATGGAATGCGAGGCGGACAAGGAAGAACGATGCTACATATGTGTATGCGTGGAAATCCTGGTACAGGGAAATCAACAGCGGCAAGAATAATCAGTGATATCTTTGCAGAAAATGGAGTATTAAGTACGCAAAGAATTTTCGTAGAAGTGGGGCGAGAAGATTTTATTGGCGAATATGTAGGAGATACAGCAGCAAAAACAAGAAAAGTGATACAACAAGCAATCGGTGGAGTATTGTTTATTGATAAAGCATATTCGCTAGTCCAAGGAACAAATGGCTATGAATGGATCGAAACATTGATGAAAGAAATGGAAAACGATCGAGAAGATTTGTGTGTGATATTAGCAGATTATCCAGAAGAAATGGAAAAACTGATGAACGCAACCCCAAGTTTCAAAAATAGAATCCAATTTTTTATGGACTTCCCAGACTATACGGTAGAAGAACTATATGAAATATTTTCAAAACAACGAAAAGAAGATTTTCTAGAATTGGAGAAAGGCTGTAAAGAAATTGTGCTGAAGTATTTGGAAAACGAAGTAAAACAAAACAAAGAAAATTTTGAAAACGCACATTTGGTACGAAATCTAGTCGAGAAGATAAAATTTGAACAAGCTGTACGAATCAAAGAAAACGGCAGTGATGACTTATATACAATCATGCCACAAGATATAAAAAATGTAGTATTTGCCATGTGAAAGGATGGATTGAAAATGAGTTATGGAATAAAAAAAGTAAGGAAAGATCTACTAAAAAGCAAGAAGTTTGAACAGTTAGGATTAGGGTTCTCAAACTTAGATACAGCAATCATAGAAAGAAAAGCAATCAAAAAATTTGAAATCGATACGATTTTAATGGATAGTCGTTATAAGGAAAAGGGTGTGCTAAAGTTTCGCTTAGAATTAGACAAAGCATATTGTGATAATAAGCGATTAGAATATGATTATGATCCACATGACCGAATACCAATAGAAGAAAGAGAAACGATTACAGAATTGATAGACAATAGAAAACAAATAGCAATTCAAGATATCTATTTATTAGACAAAGCGTTAGAGCAATATGATAGATATTATGTTTTTTACAAATATACAGATGTCGGTACACCCAATACAGAGCGATATATTCGTAAAAAAATGACAGAAGATACAATTTGTTTAATGATGGATATGACTTTTGAAACAGCGATTATAGACGCAGAATTTGAACTTGCTTCCGATCAATATCTTTCCAATCGAAAAACAGAACGAACCAATAAAATAGAATTGACAAGGGAAGAAAGAGCCGTAAAAGAGTTCATGAAAAATAACAATGAGATGCTAGAGGAGAATTTTGCAGCTACTCCTAATGCAGTCTATTTTTATCGAATATGTTTTCTAGAAGATGGGCTTAATCTTTTCAACAGAAATGGTTATATGACAATTGAAGAAACAATAGAAGCATTAAGAAAAGAACCACCACTCAAATATCCAAGTCAATATCAAGAGATCCAAATCATAATAGAAAAACATTATTTTTCGGATGAATATGCGTATTGTAAAGTAACATTGAATCGAAAATGGGAAGTTATGAAAATCGAAACCAATAAAAAGTAGGAGAATGAAAAGAATGATAGATGAATATAACTTAGTAAATTCAGAAGCAATTAGTGAACATTGTAGAAAAATCAAACATAAATTTAATACAGAAGAATTGGCAGTTTTGATTTACAGGAATAAAAGAATGAATATAGACGAAAAGATAAGTGCATATGAAGAACTAATAAAAAATTATCCAGATATGGAAGTAATCGAGAGAATAAACTGTAACCATTATGACAGTGTAAAGGCAATGATAAAAGAAGAAATAAAAAGAATAAAACAACTAAAAGAAAAATTAGAGCAAGAAGAACAAGATGTAATTTATACCTATAATTACTGGTGCAATAGTGTAGGACATATCATTACAACGGGAAAAGATGAATATCGAGATGTGTATAAAACATTTCAGGAAATACAAAAAGAGATAGACAATGAATTAAAAGAAGATGAAGAACAAGAAATCATTAGTTTTTTAATTCGAAAGAGAGAGTTTTCAAAAGATAGTAAGTATAATATTGTGGCAGAATATAAGCTAAATGAAGATAGAAAATTGGAAATGGTAAATATACAAGATATGAAAAATGATTGGTTAGATATTCATGGTATTTGTTTGAATATACCTACACCGTTTCAGAAAGGGGATTTATTGATGGCTACGTCCCAAACCCCTTTTGCCGGAGGATATGTTTTGAACTATGAAAAATTTCCATTTGTATTAGACCATTTGATAACTTGGAATGATCAGTTTCAAGATAGATTAAGTAAGGGGAGTTTTGATTGCTCGGATATGCAAGGTCCCGGCTATATCATCAATGACAATCATGAAATTCTTTATGACAATGTTTTTGATTATGATAGTTGGGAATATTTTGAGGGTAATCTAAACGGTATCGAAAGATTATTAAAAGCAGTTAGTAGTCTACTAAAAAACGAAATAGATATTACATTATTTATCAGTGCTTATGAAAAAATAATGCAAGAATATCACAGTTCATTTGATTGGTTTACAGACGAGGGATTAAAGTTGTGTGGTTTCAGCGAAAAAGAAATATTAGAGATTAGAGGAAAATAGAAATCATAAAAAGAAGGAGAAAAAAAGGAAGTATACTTGTTACAAGTTGAAATGTATGAATACGAAAGAACCGAAACGTATTCTTAAAACATTTTGAACCAGATAATGACTTTGAAGAGGATGACTTATGGAATGCACTGATAGAAAATGGTTCAATAAAAAAGATTAGAAACCGTTAAAATGAAAAAATGATGAAGAAATAAATGCTATGATAGGGAAAATCAAGAGAAGCCAAACTATAGAGCAACAGCAAGGGATAGATAAATAACGACAAAAACAGTAATCGAAGAACAAGGCGTTTAGTGATTACTGTTTTTTGTCTGCCATTTGGTGCATCTTGCCTTTTTCCACAAGCGTGATATAATAGGTGGAAAAGAGGAGAGAAAAATGAGCAAAATACTATTTGTAGAAGATAATGAAAAAATCATTATGGGAATTGAGTTCTTGTTTCAACAAGAGGGATTTTCCTTTGCCATTGTCAGGAAGAAAAAAGAGGCATTGGTAGAGTTAGAAAAAGATACTTTTGACCTAGCCATTTTAGATATCTCTTTACCAGATGGAAGCGGACTAGATTTATGCAAGGCAATCAAAGAACAATATAAACTACCAGTCATTTTCTTAACAGCAAGAGAAGAAGAGTCTGATGTTGTAGAGGGCTTTGATTTAGGAGCAGAAGACTATATTATCAAACCATTTAGAAATCGAGAATTGGTATCAAGAATTAAAGCAGTTCTTAGAAGAAATGGAAAAGAAATTCAAGAATTAGTATGCGGAAAAGTGAGAATTGATCTCGTTCCTGGAAAAGTGTATCGAGAAAAACAAGAAGTTACCCTAACAAAACTCGAATATAAAATTTTGGTTAATCTATTTCGCAACAAAAAAAGACTGATTACAAGAGAAGAAATTTTGAATGATATTTGGGACATTGCTGGAAACTTTGTCAATGATAATACCTTAACCGTATACATTAAAAGAATTCGAGAAAAAATCGGAGATACAGATGGGAAAATCATTCAAACCGTTCGAGGTTTAGGTTATCGTGTAGGAGAAGAAGAATGCGACTAAAAAATAAAGAAGGAAAAAGATTTTTAATTCTCTTTGGCATACTGATTGTAACGGCTTGCGTTTTCTGTGTGGCGATTTTGCAAGTGCAAAAACAGAAAAATCAAGAGATTGTTAATCGAGCAATTGAGAGTATTTTAGACATTGTCCAAGAAAAATATCCAGAGGTAGAAGAAGGCGAGATTTTGCATATCCTCAATCAACCAAAGTTGAGCAAAACAAACCAAGTTTTAGAGAAATATGGCATTCAAGACGAATTTGCCATTCGAGAATTAGAAGACCGAGAAAACCATAGAACCATTTCTCTTGTTGGGTTAATTGCAAGCATGGGAGTTGCTTTCTTAGTATATTTCTTTTTGTATTTGAAACACCGTCAAAAAAAATTAGACGAACTAACCACGTATCTAAAGCAACTGGAGAAAAAAGACTACTCCCTTGCGATTGAAGAAAATTCGGAGGATGAATTAAACAGCCTCAAAAATGAGTTGTATAAAATCACGGTTATGTTGAAAGAACAAGCAGAAGAGTCGTATTTCCAAAGAAATGCACTAGCCACTTCTGTCTCGGACATTTCCCATCAACTCAAAACACCATTAACATCTATTCAAATTATGTTAGATAATTTGCAAGAAACCGAAAATATGGATGCTGAAACCAGAAAACATTTCTTGCTAGAAGCCTCTTCCCAGATTAAAGGAATGCACTGGCTCATTATTGCTCTACTAAAATTATCCAAACTAGATGCAGGAGCAGTTCGCTTCAAAGAAGAAAAAATTGGACTTCGTGCTATGCTAGAAGATATTTTGGCAAATTTGGAAATCCTAATTGAAATTAAAGAAGTCGAGATTTTGTTGCAAGGAGATGCTGCCATCTGTATTACAGGCGATTACAACTGGAACAAAGAAGCCATCCAAAATGTGCTAAAAAATGCAATCGAACATACCCCAAGTGGAAAGAAAATTTGGGTAACAATTGAGGAAAATACTGCCTATCGTAAGATTGCCATTCGTGATGAAGGAGAAGGCATTAGTAGAGAAGACCAAAAGCATATTTTTGACCGTTTCTATAAAGCAGAAAATGCGTCTGAAGATAGTATTGGTATTGGACTTGCTCTATCCAAAACCATTTTAGAAAACCAAAATGGAGATATTACGGTAGCGTCTGAAAAGGGAAAAGGAACCACCTTTATCATAAGATACATGAGATAAATAACAGGAAAACATCTAACTTTTCAAAAAATTAGATGTTTTTTTTATACAGTCACTGAATTGTCACTTTGCCTCGGTAAAATGAAAGTAAATAAAGGAGGAAAACAAATGGAAATATTAAGAGTAGAACACTTAAAAAAGCAATATGGAAAAGGAGAAAATACCGTAATGGCAGTCAATGACATTTCTTTTTCAGTCGAAAAAGGAGAATTTATTGCGATTGTGGGAAGTTCTGGAAGCGGAAAATCGACCCTTCTTCATTTACTAGGAGGAGTGGACCGCCCAACCGAAGGAAAGGTAATGATTGAAGGAAAAGACATTTATAAACTATCGGATGATAACTTAGCCATCTTTCGTAGAAGACAAGTTGGACTGATTTATCAATTCTATAATTTGATACCAATTCTCAATGTGGAAGAAAATATTTCACTTCCTTGTGATTTAGATGGGAAGCCAGTGGAAAAAGAAAGAATGGAAGAATTGCTAAAAACCTTAGGATTGGAAAATCGAAGAAAACACTTGCCAAATGAATTATCGGGTGGACAACAACAAAGAGTTTCCATTGGAAGAGCGTTAATCAATCGACCAGCAATCGTACTAGCAGACGAGCCAACTGGAAACTTGGACTCAAAGTCAAGTGACGAAATTGTGGAATTGCTACGTTTATCCAACCAAAAATATCACCAAACCATTATTATGATAACCCATAACTTAGAAATTGCAAAATTAGCAGACCGTATGATTAAAATTGAGGATGGAAAAATTGTTGGGGAGGTGTAGAAATTGAAAAATTTAATGAAGCAGTTAACCAGCAAAAGTTTGAAACTCAATAAAAAAAGAACGATTGTTACCATTATGGGAATTATTCTCGCTACTTCTCTCATTACAGGTGTGGCAGGACTTGCTGAAAGTTTTCGTGCAACCTTAATGCAAGAGGAGAAAAGAACAGGTGGAGATTACCACTATGCCTTTTTAGATGTACGAAAAGAGGACTTGAAATATATTCAAGAAAACCGTAACATTGAAAGTTACTATACCGTGCAAAAACTTGGCTATGCGAAATGCAAAGAAAGCCAAAATGAAGACAAACCATTTCTTTACTTACTTGCAATGGATCAAAAAGGAATGGAAAAATCCAATCTCAATCTAATCGAAGGACGTTTGCCAGAACAAGAAGACGAAATTGTGATAAGTCAACATATGGAAACCAATGGAAAAATAAAATATGAGGTGGGGCAAACCCTAACATTAGCACTTGGCGAAAGAAGACCAAATGACTCAGAATTTACCCTCGGGCAAAGTTCGCCGTATAACAAAGGAGAAGAAACCTTTACCGAAAAAGAAACTAAAAGTTTCAAAATTGTTGGTGTGATCGAAAGACCAAGTACAACCATAGAACCACGAGTAGCACCTGGTTATAGTGTCATTTGTAAACGTGAAAACTTAGTGGGAGAGAAAGCAGATATTTACACACGCTATACCAAAAAAGGAATGAAACACCAAGACGAAGTAACAGAGCAAATTGTAGTATTAAATTAAAATTTTATAAAAAAAGAGATAATTGGAGAACTCTTTACCTATAAATAACTATAACAATCAAATCAAGCAATATTTGATTAAAAACGAAATCGTGGTTTATTTGGTTGGGTGAATTTGGAGATGAACGACTCCACACTTACCATGATGTATTCGGTTTGCAGTGTGGTAATTGTGATTATTATTGTAACAAGTGTTTTCTGTATTCGTAACAGTTTTGCAATATCCATTACCGAAAAAATGAAGCAATATGGCATGCTATCCTCGATTGGAGCGACCTCAAAACAAATTAAGAAAAATGTACTATATGAAGCAAGAATTCTTGCTATGATTGGTATTCCAATCGGTATATTAGGCGGAAATTTTGCTGTATTTGTACTAACCAAAGTAGTTGGTGCGATTTTACAAGATATGTTATTCCAAAGTCAATTTATGTTTGCAACCTCTATTATGGCAAATGTTTTAGCAATCGTTTTGGCAGGTGTTACCATTTATTTATCTGCGATTTCCTCTGCTAAAAAAGCAGCCAAAGTATCGCCGATTGAGGCAATTCGTAACAGCGGAGAGATTAAGATAAAAGGGAAAAAAGTAAAATCGCCAAAATGGATTAAAAAGGTATTTGGCTTAGGTGGAGAAATTGCATATAAAACACTAAAACGAAATAAGAAAAAATATCGTACAACTGTGGTATCGATTGTGGTATCTGTTGCTATCTTTATTGCGATGTCGTCCTTTATCGGCTATGCATTCAAAACTTCCTCCGTTTATTATAAAACCTATTCTTATAACCTAGTACTAAACGGAAACCAAGGAAAAGAAGTCAGAGAAAGACTACAAAAAATTGCTCAAAATGAGAAAGTAGAAAGGGCAAGTTTGACTTGTGGCGTGTATTTACGAGTTCCAGCCAAAGAGGTAAAATATGGAGCATTACGAGAAGAAAACATGAAAGCAGTCAATGCAAGTGACGAAGATGCAACTGAACATTTATGTATCATGTCGATTGGAAAAGAAGAATATGCAAGATATTTGAAAAAATTAGGCTTAACTTATGAACAAGCAAAAGATAAAGCAATTTTATATGATAATGTACTTGTTCCAAAAATCGTAGAAGGTAAAAGAGTTTACCATTTTGGACGAGAATATGGTTACCAAGAGGGCGACAAAATTACTGGTATTTTTGGTCGTGAAGAAGCGAAAAGACAAGTAGGATTGGAAGTAGTAAAAGTAACCCAAGAACCGTTTATGTCAGAAGAAGGGCAAACCAGTGGAATGGCATATTTTGTCGTAAGTGATGAATGGCTAGAAGCACAAGGGCAGGCAAATGCAAGCAATTCGCTATACATTCAGACAAAACAAGCAAATGCTTTGCAAGAAGAATTGGAAAAAGCATATTCGAATAGTGGAATTTCCATTTTTAATGTCGAAGAAAATGTACGCCAAGAAAAGGCAATGTGGCTTGTTGTTGCCATTTTCCTATATGGCTTTATGACGGTAATTTCTTTGATTGGTGTTACCAATATCTTCAACACAATTACAACAAATATGAACCTTCGCAAAAAAGAATTTGCAATGCTTCGCTCTATTGGTATGACTAGCAAAGAATTCAAGCGCATGATACGTCTAGAAAGTCTATTCTATGGACTAAAATCTTTATGTATTGGTGTACCAATTGGAATTGTACTTTCCTTTGCTTTCTACAAAAGTTTTGCAGAAGGAGTAGATTCAGGATTTAACTTCCCAACCAGTGGAACGCTTATCTCAGCACTTGCCGTCTTTATCCTGATTGGTTGTATTATGCACTATTCGTTAAAAAAGATTGAAAAGCAAAACATTATTGAAACCATAAGACAAGATAATATCTAAGACAAAAAGAAACAAAGTGATAATTTTTATCATTTTGCTTCTTTGAGTTATTAGGTATATTGATCAATTTTGAGAACCAAGTTGCCACTTTTTGTTGTTTTTTCTATTTCACGAAAAATAAATTTTCCTGTTCTACGAATAGCAATGACATCGCCCGAATGAATGGATTTAGATGGCTTACAATTACATTTCCCATTCACAAAAACAAGGTTAGAAGTAATGAGCGTATTGGCAGCGGAACGAGAAGTTTTTGCTAGGTCGGAAACAAGGTTATCCAAGCGAAGAGAAGGAACGATGATAGAAAGAGTAGTAAACGTTTTTTCTGGCAGTTGTAGAGCAGAAAGTTCTTGTACTTGTACGGTAGCACCATGAAAACGCGTTAAAGAGGCTAATTCCTGTGGTAATATATTAGCAATAGAAGCCGAAAAAATAATGTCGGCACCATTGGATCTTACGAGAATATCTCCCACTTTTTCACGACGAATGCCAAGTTTTATAATACCGCTTAAATAAATACGATGTTCGTAAGGTGTGCTAAGAGCAGGCTCAAAGGTAATGGAAAGCAATTTCAAAAATTTGGCATAATTTTTTTCTACCATATCTGGTGTGTAGTCAGCTGGATAAAAGAAAAGCATTTGCCTTTCTGCCTCTGGGTAGCCACCAAAAAAAGTATAATTTGCAAAATGATTTCTACGAAGAAATGCTTCTACCATAGAAATTTGAGGCATACTCAAAAAAGAGGTGGCTTCGATTTGACCACGTTTTTGGACGAATTCCATTTTATCTAGTACCTGTGCAAGACATAATTTATCTTCACTATCATGATAATCTTTTAATAATTCAGAATGGTTCATACTTGAAAGATCCTTTTTTTCTTTACCATACCACGTTTGACAAGGTTCGTCAAGGAAAGAAACAGTTGCTATTTTTGTAAAAAAGCGATATATATTAAGAAAAGGAGGATCGATGGGATGATTTTACCAAATAAAAAGATTTTAGTAATGGGAATTCGTAACCGACAGAGTATTGCTTGGCATATTGCAAAAACAGCAGTAGAGCAAGGCACACAGGTCTTTTTTACTTATAGTACATTTGAAAAAGAAGAACTGATGCAAGAACTCATGGAAGAGTTGGGAGCCAAAAGATGTGTTTGTGATGTGGCGTCAGATAGCAGTATTCAAGAATGTTTGGAAAAGGTAAAAGCAGAATTTGGAAAAATAGATGGGCTAGTTCACAGTATTGCCCACGCTCATAGCAAAGACCTTCGAGCAGAGTTTTTACATACCTCTAGAGAAGGATTTTGCCATGCTACTGATGTCAGTGCGTATTCTCTTTTAGCGGTTTGCCAAAAGGCAGTGGAATTGGATTTATTCCAAGAAAATGCAAGCATTGTTACGTTAACGTATTTAGGAGCCGAAAAGGTGGTAAAGGACTATAAAGTAATGGGGGTTGCCAAAGCTGCCCTAGAAGCAAGCGTACGTTATCTTGCAAATGATTTAGGAAAACGAAAAATCCGTATCAATGGGATTTCAGCAGGTCCAATTGCAACACTTTCTTCCAGTGGTATTCAAAATTTTGAAGAAACGCTAAAATTAGTGGAAGAAAAATCGCCCTTGCACAAAAATGTGACAGGGGAAGAATTAGGCAGTGCAGCAGCCTTTTTGCTTAGCCCCATGGCAAGTGCAATCACAGGAGAAGTGTTACATGTCGATAATGGATTTTCGATTGTTGCAGAGTAAAACATTTTTTGATAGAATAAGAAAAAAAGAAAGGAAATGAGAAAATGAACCAAGAAATTTTTAATCAAGTAAAAGAACTTATTATAGAGCATTTAGGAGTAGACGAAGAAAGCATTGTTCCAGAAGCAACGTTAATGGACAACTTAGGAGCAGACTCTCTTGATTTAGTGGAATTATCCATGAGTTTAGAGGAAAAATATGATGTTACCATTGATGATGAAGACATTGGCGGGCTAAAAACTGTAGGAGATGTCGTAGCTTATTTGGAGAAAAATCAAAAATAATCATAGGAGAATAGTTGACGAACGGAGATTTTGTGTGGTAAAATTCCAAAAGAAGGAATATATTTTACAAAAGTAAAAATAAAGGAGGAAATATACAAATGATTTGTCCAAATTGTGGAAAAGAAATTCCAGATGGGTCATTTTTTTGTGGCGAATGTGGAAGTGAAGTAAAAAATGTAGCAGAAGAAGTGAAAGCAGAAGAATCAGTAGTAGAAGCAAAAAAAGAAGAAACACCAGTGGTAGCAGAGCCAGTAAAAGAAGAAGCAAATGAGCCAGAAGGAACGGTTGAAACCGAAAAACCAGAAGAAAATAACACCTTAAGCATTATTGCTTTAATCATTGCAATCGTTGGTCTAGCGCTTATCTTTGTAAAAGGATATTTAACCGGAGTTGCAGGAATTGTAGCAATTATCATGGGTGCACTTGGAAGAAAACAAGGAGCACGCTCCATCGGAACAGCTGGTATGATTATTGGTATCATTGATGTTGTAGTAGTTGCTCTATGGTTAATCGCTGTTGTTGGAATTGCATTTTTTGCACTTGCAGTAGCAGTTTCATAAAAAATGAATTTGTTAAAAGGGGTATGAAAATACCTCTTTTTTGTGTTTAAAAAACAAAACTTTCGGTAAAACTAAGAAAGAAGAGTTAGATTTTCTTGCCAGAAAAATCATTTTATGATAACATAGTATTCAATACTACATAGAAAGAAGTGAAACAAAAATGAACCGAATTAAATTAAAAGACCGTGTTCTTCCAACGTATTCAAAAGGAGAAGAAATTTTTAATATGGTAACCCATGTGGTGGGAGCAGCCTTTGGTTTGGTTGCCATGGTTTTGTGTATCATTATGGCAGCCATCCATGGTGATGCTTATGGCGTTGTCAGTAGTGTGATTTATGGAATTACCATGATGCTACTGTATATTATGTCCAGTATTTATCATGGACTTCGTAGACAAGGAACTGCTAAAAAAGTTTTTCAAGTATTAGACCATTGCACGATTTTTTTACTCATTGCAGGTTCGTACACACCGTTTGCTTTAGTTCTTTTTCGCGAATATAATGTGGCATTAGGCTGGGAAATATTTGGTGTTATCTGGGGGATGGCGATTTTGGGTGTTGTTTTGAATTCCATTGACTTGAAACGTTACCGCGTTTTCTCCATGATTTGTTATCTTGTTATGGGATGGGCTATTCTCTTTCGTGCAGATTTATTGCCAAAACTATTAGACCCAGCAGGAATTGTTTTGCTTGTTGCCGGTGGAATTGCTTATACAGTCGGAGCAATTCTATATGGAATTGGCAGAAAAAAGAAGTGGATGCACTCTATTTTTCATTTATGTATTATTTTAGGTAGCCTACTACAATTTTTTTGTATCTTATTTTACGTGTTATAAATAGGTAAAAATGTAAAAAAATACACTTTCATATCAAAAAACGACGTTTTCGTATAATTTTTTTCTTTGGTTGAAACAAAAATGATAAAATAACCAAGAAAAATTTACTAAAGTGAAAAAGCGAAAAACAGCATAGAATAGATAAGGAATAACCGTTCGGAATTGAAATCTAATAATAAATTTTACTAAATCCGCCATGGCGGACGATTTCTGTGTTTCAATAAGTTAAATTATTATTTAGAAGTTAATCGGTGATGTTATGCATGTAGAAATATTAGTAAAACAAATTCGAATGGGTCAGAATATGACGTTAGGGAAACTAGCAGACAAAAGCGGAATTTCCAGAACACATATTAATGACATTGAGAATAACCTAAAAACACCAAGTCTATTTGTTATGATTAAATTAGCCAGAGCTTTAGATGTTGAGATAACGGAGTTGTATAAAGTGATATGGTAAGAAGAGAAGAAGATGTCTATACGAATAGCGTAAAAAGATTAAAAGAATATTTAAGAAATGAGAAACGTATCCCAAGTGAAAAGGAATGGAATCGCTATGCAGTAAGCGAAAATCTGCTTTCTGCACAAACGATAAGTTACCTAAGTGGCATGGGTTTTAATAGGGTATGCCGAAATCTGCTAAAAGAAATAACACAAGAGAAAAAAGACTGTAAATGAAAGTTTACAGTTTTTTTATATGAGAAAAGTTGAAAGATTGAAAATTTTACACTATAATATCCATAGAGAAAAAAGAAGGAGGACTGAAGTATGAACATTTGGCATGATATTTCAGACGAAAGAATTCAAAAAGATCATTTCGTTGCAGTTATAGAAATTCCAAAGGGAAGTCAAAATAAATATGAATTGGATAAGGAAACAGGAATGTTAAAACTAGACCGTGTACTGTATACTTCAACACATTATCCAGCCAACTACGGTTTTATTCCCAAAACTTATGCAGAAGATAATGACCCATTGGATGTTTTGGTACTTTGCCAAGAGGAAAATATCTATCCATTAACTCTGGTAGAGGCCTATCCAATTGGTGTACTCAAAATGGTAGACGATAATTCAAAAGACGAGAAAATTATAGCGATTGCAAAAAAAGATCCATTCTTAAATGAATATCAGGACTTGAGCGAATTACCAAACCATATTGCTTCTGAAATTTCACATTTCTTTGAAGTATACAAACAATTAGAAGGAAAACAAACTTCCATCGATGAAATCTGTGGAAGAGAAGAAGCAGAAAGAGTAATCGAAGACTGCCGCATTCGTTACCAAGAAAAATTCAAAGCAAACTAATAAAAGGGGACTAAGAAAATGATTGAGAAAATTATATTTAATGTACTAGCATTCACACTATTTATTATCCTATTTTTCAAATTGATTCGAAAAAATGACACCAGTTATATCGTTATTTTGGCAATTGAATTTGTAGGAATCTTCTTAAATTTTATGGAGTTAGTAACACCAATTTACTGGAATATATGGGTACGTTTTTTAATGTATATCCTTGCTGTAATTATTCCAGCAGGAATTTTATGGCTTGAATTCAAAGGATATCCATTTTCTGAAATAACACGTTTGTTACTAGCAAGATGGCTCATTGGAAAAGATGATAGACAAGCCAAGCAAATCTTGTTAAATTTAATTGAGAAAAATCCAACTTCCTATCCAGCTCACAAAACATTAGCTATGCTTTATGAAAAACAGAAAAATTGGGAAGTTGCGATTGACGAATATCGTAGAGCAGTAGACCTTCGTAACGTTGACAAAGACTCGTATTTCAAAATTGCGCAAATTTCAAATGAGATGGGAAATAAAGAAGAAGCAATAAAAATGTTAAACCATTTACTAAAACAACGCCCAGCAGAATACCGAGCAACGGAGCTATTAGGCAATATTTTGCAAGGAGAAGAACGCTACAAAGAAGCGATTGGTGTTTACCAAGAAGCTTTAAGATATCGTCCAACACAATATGAGATTTATTATCAATTAGGAATGGCATATACGATGCTAAATGATTTCCAAAAGGCAAAAGAATATTACGAAAAAGCAGCTGATTTGAATTCGATGCTTTATCATGCTAAATTTGATATTGGACAGATCGAACTCATTATGGGAGATTTAGTACAAGCCAAAGAACATTTCATGGAATGTATTCAAAATGAAGATACCGAAGTTGGGGGATACTATTATTTAGCTATTATTTCAATTCTAAGAGGACATACAGATAATGCCGTCAATTACTTGAACTTAGCAATTGAACTTGCTGGAAAAGATGGAACAGTCTATGAAGATATGCTAGAAGAACCGCTTTTTGTAAAAATACGCATGCGTGTTACCAAACCAAGCAATCTAGAAAAAAGAACGCATAAAATTACAAAACGTGAGGAAAAAGTACAAAGACATTTAGCAGAAATGTATAATATTGTAGGAAAATTAAACAACAGTGATTTAGAAATGATGAAAAATGTGAAAGCAGTCGAAAAAGAAGAACAAGAGCAACAAAATAGCGAAATTGAGAAAGAATATTAAAGCATAATTTTTCAAAAACCAAATAATCATAAAGCAAAGGAGATGGTTATTTGGAAAAGAAAATTGCAATTTTAGGTGGCGACTTGCGTATTGCTTTGTTAGCCGAATTATTGGCAAATGAAAATTGGCAAGTACAAACCTATGGATTGGAGCAATATGAAGCAAAAGAGCCGATGGAAAAAGTGGCAGAACTAGCCGAGTTCTGTCAAAGGACGAATCTGATTTTTAGTGCCATGCCATTTAGCAAAGATGGTAGGAAAGTTGGTGCACCATTTGCAGAAAAAGAGATTTTAATCGAAGACGTTTTTGCGAATATGAAAATGGGAACGTTTATCGCGGGTGGAATAAAGCCAGAATGGAAAGAAAAATATACTTCTAAAATTCAATTTGTAGATTTATTAGAAGATGAAACACTAACCATTCAAAATGCCGTAACGACAGCAGAAGGTGCTATCCAAAAAATCATGGAAAAAACGACAACAACACTTTATGGGAGTAAAATTCTTATTTTAGGATTTGGGAGAATTGGAAAATTACTTGCCAATCGTTTAGAAAAGTTTGGAGGAGAAATTTGGTGTGAGGCAAGAAAGCCAGAGGACTTAGCTTGGATTGAAGCTTATGGCTATCATCCAGTGCCACTTGAACAATTGAAGACAATGGATTTATCGCCCTTTTCAATCATTGCCAATACCATCCCATATATTGTTCTTACCCAAAAAGAAATCCAAACACTAAATCCGGATTGCTATGTAATTGATTTGGCTTCTAGCCCTGGAGGCGTTGACCAACCAGAAATTGCAAAAAGAGGAATTGCTTTTGATTGGGCTTTGGCTCTACCAGGAAAAGTAGCACCGCTTACATCAGCAAAATTTTTGAAACAAGCATTGGAACGTTTTTTAATGCAATAAACAAAAGAAAGAAGGAGAAAACATGCAAATTTATCAAGCAGTTATATTAGGTATTATACAGGGGCTGACAGAATTATTGCCAGTATCGAGTTCAGCCCATTTAAATTTAATCCCATGGATTTTTAACTGGCAAGACATCCCAGAAGGATTTGATGTCGCATTACATATTGGAACACTGCTTGCGATTGTAATCTTTTTTGCGAAAGATTGGATTGCTTTAATCAAAGGTGGTATCAAAAAGGTAGTCAAAAAAGAAGATACGACCGAAGGTAGAATTTTTTGGTATATTGTGATTGCCACCATTCCAGCAGGTATCTTAAGCCTTATTTTGGAAAAGTTAAAAGGAAAACTATTTGACGGTAATCTCAAATTAGAAATGATTGTGATTGCTATTTCCTTGATTGTTATGGGTATTATTTTATATATTGTAGACAAAAGAGCAAAATCGAAAATTAAATATGAACAAATTAGTCTAAAACAATCCATTTGGATTGGCGTATCACAAGCGCTAGCAGCAGCATTTCCAGGTGTATCCCGTTCGGGAATTACTATGACAGTAGCAAGAGGTATGCAAATTGAAAGAGAGTCGGCAGCACGTTATTCTTTTCTATTATCGACACCAATCGTGCTCGCAGCAGCCTTATATGAATTCAAACATTTTGAATGTAATTTAGCCTTTTTCTTAGGTATTTTAGTAAGTTTTGCGGTAGGGCTAGTGGTCATTAAATTTTTATTAAAATATTTGCAAAAAGGAAGCTTCAAAATATTTGCCATTTATCGAGTAATATTTGGAATTTTTATCATTGCTTATACACTACTCTTCCATTAAAAGGAAAGTGAAAAAATGACTAAATAGGAAAAATTAGTCATTTTTTTCGTGAAAAGGAGTTGAATATTACAAGAATATTACGAAAATGTGAAAAAAACATGACAAAACGAAAAAACATATTGACTTTTTATTTTTCAGCGGTAAAATAAATTCATAAATTGAGGTAAAAAGATGGAATTTGGAAAAATATAAATTTTATTCAAAAATCATCAAGTATTATTTTGTACACTTTTGTAAAACATAAATATAGATAAAAACGAAGGAGAAAAAAATGTCAACTTGTCTTGGTTTGTATATTGAAAAAAGTTTAATTAAATATGCGAAAGTTGAAAAAGAGCATGACAATGTCAAAGTCGAAGCATTTGGTACGAAATTCTACGATAATTTAGGAGAGGCAATCAAACAAATTATTGCAGAAACTTATAGCTTTAAGATACCAGTCAGTGTTAACTTGTCAAATGAAGTGTATAACTACTTTACGATGTTTGGAATGTTGAACAAAAAAGACATGAACAAAGCCATCGAAACAGAGTTTGAATCTCTATGCTATGAAAAAGGAACAAACTCAAAAGCATTTGAAACACGTTATACGACAACAAAAAGCGTAGAAGACAAAGATAATGTACGTATTGTTCATGCAGCTGTTAACCGCAATGATATTACGATGAGAGTACAACAAATGGAAGGCAATAAAATTGCTTGTATGACTACAGTTCCAATGGCACTTGCGGGAATTGCAAACTTGAAGCAAAATGAAAACATAGCCATTGTTAACTTGGAAGAAAAAACAACAATTACAACAATCGTGAATCAAAGAATTTACACGGTTGATGTATTACAAACTGGTATGCAAGATGTTTTAGATCGTATTGCTTCCAAAGAAAACTCTTATGCAAAAGCGTTTGATGTTTGCAAAAATACGACAATCTATACGATGGATGGACAAGATTTACAAGTAGGCGACAATAACGAATATATGGAAGACATTATGCCATGCCTTTACAATATTGTGAGCAAAGTGCAAGAAATTATTTCTTTATCTGTAGCAAAGATTGACCGCATTTACATTGCTGGAACAGGTGCAGTAATCAATAACATTGACTTATACTTCCAAGAATTCTTCAAAAATACAAGATGCGAATTCTTAAAACCATATTTTATTCAAGACAATGTGAAAATTAATTTGAAAGAATATATTGAAGTAGACTCAGCAATCGCTCTTGGACTTACAGGAGCAGGTGGTGGAATTCCAGACATCAACTTCAAAGAGCAAAGCTTAAATGATGGATTGCCAGAAGGCTTACGTACTTTCCTAGAAGATAAATTATCCTTAAAAATAACAACGGGAGAAAGTTGGGATAATTTTGGAAAGGTCATGACACGTTTTACAGCAGCTCTTGCTATTTTTGCAATTCTTTATTGCGCAGCATCGGTTGCACTTGACAGACAAATTGACCTAAAGAAAGAACAAGTAAGACTTGCTAAAGCCGATAGTGACAAACAAATCGAGAGAATTCAATCGGATATCGAAAATACAAAAGAAAAAGCTAACACGTATGCAACCTTGATTAAAAATTTGGAAGACTCAAGCAATGCACAAGCAGAAAATAACCGTAACAAAAATATGATACCAACATTCTTAACACAATTAATGGGAATCATACCAAAGGGAGTACAAATTACTTCCGTTGAAAACACGACAGATAAGCACATGGTAATAAATGCTCAATCCAAGAAATATGAACAATTAGGTTACTTAAAAGCCAAATTGAGAGAAGACGGAATTTTAGTATCTGATACAGTTGTCTCTACTGCAGGAACCAAAGACGGAGATTTCGTTAAAATTAAGATAGAAGGAGATTTACCATGATAAAGAAACTTTTAGGAATTATTTTAATCGCTGCGCTTTGCGTACTAATCTATTTCTCAACGATTGAAGGACTAGAAACTCCATTCCTAAATATCTTGAGCGTAGAACAAATTAGCGCAAAAAATGCTGAATTAGAAGCACAAATAGCAGAATTAAGTAAATTAACTGCTAGCACATACCCAGGAAAAGTAAGCGAATTAAATGGACAAATAAAAACACTATTATCCGAAAAACAAAAATATTTAGATTTAGCGAACCTAAGCAGTGATAGTGAAATTAAAGGTGCAACCAGACAAGAAACTTATCTAATTGACTATCTATGGGCAAGAATTGGTAACCATGCAACACAAGAAGGCGTCAATCTAAAAATGGAAAAAGTTCCTTCTGGTATTGATGGATTAAGCAACTTAAACTTTACCATTGACGGAAGTTATGTAGCAATTATTAATTTTATATCTTCTGTTGAAAAAGATAGCGAATTAAGTTTTCGCATCGAAAATTTCAAAGTAACATTAGCACCATCTGAGCAAGCATCCACCAGTTCAGCAAATAGTTCAAAACTACAAGGCTCATTTGTTGTAAGAAATATTGCAATTCGTAGTGAAAACATTGCGGACGATGCACAAGCAGGAACTGCTACAACAAATGACAACAATGCAAAATCTTAAAACTAAAATCTGAACAGAAGGAGAAAAATATGGTTAAATCAGTATTTAAAGAAGTGTCCATTATGATTTTAATATGTTTAGCGATTGCCTTGGTGTTGGGAGTGATCTTTTATGATTATATTCCAAACAATAAAGTGCTTCCTCAAAAAATCGCTTATGAGACACCGAAAAATGTAAAACAAGAAATTGAAGTTGAAATTACAGAATACGAAAAAGAAAATGTCGTATATGAAATTACAGATTCAGATTTGAGTTTGTACCGTTCAACCAAAAGCTATGTACCAGGAAAAGCGGATCCATTTGCAGATTTATCTAATGAAGTAGTAGACCCAGAAAATGCAATCGCAGGTGGAAATGGAGTCGGTGGTACAACAACCAAAAATCCAGATGCAACAGGAACATTCTTCAAAGACTCTGGTACAAAATAAGGTTATATTTATATAAATAAATATACACAATAAATTTTAATAAGTAAGGAGGAAAAACACATGAAAAACCAAAAAGGTATTACCTTAGTAGCATTAGTAGTAACCATCGTAGTTCTTCTAATCTTAGCTGCTGTATCTATCAATATCGCTTTCAATGGTGGTCTTTTTGATCAAGCTAAGAGCGCTACACAAAAAACAGCTAATGGAATCGATTTCGAAGCTAACACATTACCTGAATTAACAAATAATTTCATGGACAATGTATTACAGGGAATCTAGAGCTAATTAACAAAAATTCCAAATTTTATAATTTGAAATTTAATATGAGGTTATCTAAGGTCAATATATTTTTAGAATATTTAGTCTCAGGTAACCTCTTATTTTCTAAAATGAGGTAAACGAATGAACGTAATTTTGTATCTAATTATCTTCGCTATGGGAATTACATTTGGAAGCTTTTGTACACTTGCAGTTTACCGAATTCCTTTAAGAGAGAACATTTTGAACAAAAGATCTTTTTGTGTAGAGTGTGAACACAAATTATCTTTTTGGGATATGATACCTGTATTCAGTTATCTAGCTCTTGGCGGAAAATGCAGATATTGTGGAAAGAAAATTAGACCACGTTATTTCATCCTAGAAATCTGCTCAGGATTTGTTTTTGTACTGTTTGCTTTTTCTTTTCAATTAAATATTTATTCGTTTCAAATAGATAAGTATATGTATCTATTTTTTGGCATGCTTTATTTTACTGCACTATTTATTCTTGCTGGAATTGACAAAGAGAAAGTAAGAGTGGAAAATTCCTTGTTAATTTATCTAACCATTGTAAATGCTGTATATATGATTTATCTATATATAGTAGAACATGCTAGTATGTATAGATATGTCATGTATTTGATGATTATTTGCGTACTTGTCGCAATCAATACCTATTACTTACATAAAAAAGCAAAAAATAATTATACAATTGGTATCTTAATCCTAAGTATGCTAATGATATTATTTACATATGAAGGACAATTTGTTTTTACCGTCATCTTAACATTATTATCCATTGCTTTTGATATGTTATTGCAAAAAATAAAACAAAACCGTAAGAAATGCAAAAAAGTGAATGCAAAAGATAAAATAAATGTACCAATAGCATTTTATCTTTGTGTTTCCAATGTTATTGTCGTAATCTTAACAAACATATATTATATTTATAGGTGAGGAATATGTTAAAAAAACTAAAATCGCAAAAAGGAATTGCATGGGTCGATATTGAAATATCTTTTGTTGTTATGATTATCTTTGTTGCCTTGATTGGTCGTATGATATATAATATCTATTATCTAAGGGTATTAACACAAAAACAAGCAGTTGCAACAGCTTATCAAACACAAATTCTCGAAGATATTGATGCGATGGAATTCAAGAATGTAACGGGAAACTTAACAGAAGTTGAAGATGGACAAGGTGGAAAAGTTTCCATTGATGAAAAGTATAACTTAAAAGAAAAAGGAATTTGGACTCACATTTGGATCCAAAATAAAGGAAGTATTAAAGTTGTTAATGTTACAATGTACTTTATTGTAAATGGACATACGTATTCGTCGTCCATTACAAGATTAAAACATTATGAATATTAAAGTAAGGGTGGTAAAATGAAATCTGAAAGAGGTATAACCATATTAAATCTTACCATATATTTAATGCTAATAACGATTGTCTTAGCAGGAATGGCTGTTATTCGTACGCATTTTCATGACAATATTTCACTGATTTCAAAAGATGGACTTTATGGAAGTGAGTTTAATAAATTAAATGGTTTTATCGTGCAAGATGCGAAAAGAAATTATAACGTAGGAATCGAGACGAATCGTGTTGATACAGACGCAGCAAATCCGCATACAGGGACAAGTGAAACGAAACCAGTGGCTGCTTTCAAGTTTGGAAACGGCAATGTATACTTATACTACGGCAATACTGAAAAAGGAACTGTATATAGTGACAAGTTTGGTTACTTAAATCAGGGGGTATATAAATATACCAACCAAGGAAATACCTTGAAGATTGCAGGAGGGGTAACCGATATGTCAGTTAAACTTGAAACTCATGGTACGAAAAAAAGATTAGTTATAGGAATTGAAATCGCTAACGGGGAAGTATTTACAAATATGGAAAACCCTATGCGATATACTTTAAAATATTGGTAATTTCAAAAAAAGAATGAAAATTTGCGTTTGTTAGTATATAATATAGTTAGTAACAAAAGAAAGGAGTCCTATCTTATGGAAGCAAGCAGAAGACAACCTTTAGGCGTTGAGTTAGTAAAAAGAGGAGTTGTAACAGAAAACGATATTCAAAAAGCACTCGAATATCAAAAAAATAACCCAGGAAAGAAGATTGGGGATATTCTAAATATTTTGAAGGTGTGTAATCCAAATACTTTAATCCAAGCCATTGCTGAAATTTTGGATGAAAAAGGCATTTTTCTGATGGAAAGAGATGTTACCATTAATGTAACCGAATATATCTCACTAGACATTTGTCGTCAAAATAAAGCAATTCCATTTGATATCGGGGGAGGCAAAATTAAAGTTTGTTTCTCTGATACCACGAATACAAGAAGTGTAGAAGTAATTCGTCTATTACTTTTGAACAAAGGTCTTGTAATGGAAAAATACATAACCTTTGAAGATAATATCATGAAATTACTATCTTCTTTAGAAGGTGGAGCAAAAGAGAATATTGATACATCTGGAGATGTATCTGGTTTAGTGGATAGCATTATTAAGACAGCAATCGACAAAAGAGCAAGTGATATTCATATTGAGCCATTAGAGAAAAGTATTCGTGTTCGATATCGTATTGATGGACGACTTGTGGATGCTGCTAAAATTGAAAATGATAAACAAACTCAAATTGTTGGCCGTTTGAAAGCAATTTCAAATATGCACCAAGAAAAACAAGAATCACAAGATGGTAGAATTCTAATGTACCCAGACTATAACATTCGTTCTTCATCGCAAAAGAATGTTTATGGAGAAAAATTTGTACTAAGACTATTAAAGAAAAACAGTACCATCCGTGGACTATTTGACTTAGGTTTCCCAAAGGATGAGCAACTTGTGAAGAAAAGTTTCAATAAGAGAAACAGTATCACAATCGTAGCAGCACCTACAGGAGAAGGAAAAACCACAACCCTATACAGCATTATTCAATACTTAAACAGACCAGAAATTAACATTACAACCATTGAAGACCCAGTCGAAATTCGAGTACCTGGCTTAAACCAAATTGAAATTGATGCAAAATCTACTTTCTCTGGTGCATTAAGAACCGTATTAAGACAAGACCCAGATATTATTCTAGTAGGAGAAATCCGTGACCAGGAAACAGCAGAAATTGCAATGCAATCTGGACAAACAGGACATTATGTATTATCTACGATCCATACCATTGATGCAGTAGAAGTAATTACCCGTTTAAGAAAAATGGGAGTTTCTGATTATGATATTTCAAGTACACTTGCTACTTCCGTATCACAAAGATTGGTACGTAGAATATGCCCACATTGTGCAAGAGAAAGGGACTATACACCAGAAGAAAAGCAAGTTATGCAAGAAATTGCAGGAAAATATGGAAGAGAAATCGACTTTACTGGCAAGAAAACTTATGATGCAGTTGGATGTGCAAAATGCAATAAAACTGGTTACTTAGATCGTATTGGTATTTTCGAAGTGTTGATTATTGATGAAGATATCAAAGAATTAGTTACGAATGGAAAATCTAGTTTGGAAATTCGTAGAAAAGCAATTGAAAATGGTTTTGAACCAATGGTATTAGACGGAATTCGCAAAGTATTAGATGGAACAACAACTCTAGATGAAATCAATAATAAATTAGTATTATACTAATCACGAAAGAATAGGAGGAAGAAGAATGATAAGTATAGAGGCTGCTATAAAAGAAGCAATCGATAAAGACGCATCAGACGTTCACTTCATAAAAGGTATTAAGCCTACCATGAGAATTCGTAGAGAATTGCTACCAATTAAAGGAACAGATGTATTAACAGACGACGATATGTATGATATCTATGACTACTTTATCCGTGGTAATGTAGAAAAAGATGAAATCTATCGTAAAAAACGTAAATTAGATACTTCAGCAGAAGTACAAGGGCTTCGTTTAAGGGTTAACATTTCAATGGAAAGTGATGTGCCAATCTTCACCATCAGAATTATCAAAAACGAATTACCAAGATATGAGGACTTAGGTGTTCCAGACGTAGTTCGTAGAATGATTTACCAGAACCAAGGTTTAATCCTAGTAACTGGTAAAACAAACTCTGGTAAGACAACCACATTGAATGCATTAATTAATGAAATTAACGAAGAACAAAATAAGAAAATACTAACATTGGAAAACCCTGTTGAGTACAAGCATATTTGTAAAAAATCAATTGTTGTACAAAAAGAAGTTGGTGTTGGCAGAGACTGTCTATCTTTCAGTGATGGTGTAAAGAACTCTTTAAGAGAGGACTGCGACATCTTAGTAATCGGAGAAATTAGAGACCGTGAAACAATGGATGCAGCCATTGCCACGGCAGAATCTGGACACTTAGTAATTGGAACATTACATACCAAATCTTGTGCAGAAACAATTGACCGTATCATTAACTTCTATGATATCGGAGACCAAATGAGTATTAAATACCTATTATCTTCACTACTAAAACTTGTTGTATCACAAAGATTATTAAAAGCAAGAGATGGAAGCCTTGTTTTAGTACCGGAAGTAATGGTAGTAGATAACATCATTGGTGGTGTTATTCGTAAAGAAAAATTTGGTGTATCTGAATTAGAAGATGCAATTCAAAGTGGGTCGGAAAAAGGCTCAATTGCCTTAATCAATTCACTTGCAGAATTGTTTGTAAATGACATTATTACACTAGACCAAGCAAAAGCACAAATTGAAGAAAAGAATGTTGAAATCTTAAATCGTACTATTATGCAATTAAAAATCAAGAAAGACAACGAAAATGGCGGGGCTCCTGGAGCACCATCAATGGGAACCAATGCTCTAAGAGGACTATAAGCCATAAAAATTTACAAAGGATGGAGGTAGAAAAATGCCAGAGTATGTATATCGTGCAATGACCAAAAGAGGTGTTGTGGTAAGAAATCGTGTAGAAGATGTTAGCAAACAAATTCTCATTCAAAAATTAAAGAAAAGCGATTTATTACCAATCAGTATTACGCAAGTTGGTTATACATCGAAAAACAAAGTAAGACAACAGAAGAGAAACATCACGGATATCGATGATGTTATGCGTTCCGCTAATGCTTCTAATGTTTTCCAAGGAAAAGCAAAAGCAAACTTAACAACAAAGGAAAAATTTAATTTAGCACTTAGCAAAACAGAAAGAGTACGACCAGAGGATATCCGTACCTTTACGCAAAACTTCTATTTGTTAAAAAAGGCAAATTTCAATAATATTCACGCATTAAGTACCATTATTCAAAGTACAGACAATATGTCTTTTCGCGGAATTTTAGAGGATATATTAGCCGGTGTGGAAGCCGGTGAGTATATGTATACCACTATGGAATACTATGGGGATATTTTCCCATATATCTACATCAATATGATAAAAGTAGGAGAACTTTCGGGTTCGCTAACAAACTCACTTGAACAAGCGGAAAGATATCTAGAGGAAGCAAACAATGTTACCAAAAAGGTAAAAGGAATTTTAGTACCAAATATTATTCAGTTCTGTGCAATTTTCCTATTGTTAATTGTAGGTACTGTGTTTGCTGTACCAGCAGTTCAAAACATATTTGATTCAATGGGATCCAATGCACAATTGCCAGGTATCACCATTTGGTTCTCGAATTTCTTAAATATGGTAGCAGCATATTGGTATATACCAACGCTCATTATTGTAGCAATTGGAGTAGGAATTTACTTATACATAACAACACCAAAAGGAAGATACAATTTCCACTATTTCAAATATACCATGCCGATATTTGGTAAATTGATTTACTTAGTAGACCTATCTAGATTTATGAAAGCAATGCTTCTCAATCTACAAAATGGTATGAGAATCCAAGATGCTTTGGATGTTAGTAAAAACGTTATTAAAAACTATGTTATGCTATCTATGATTGAAACAGCAATTAACAATACTTTAATTGGTGCTTCTTGGATTGAACCTTTTGAAAGAAGTGGTTTAACTTCTCCAATGGTTCTTGAGATGTTAAAGATTGGTATGCAAACTGACTTACCAGAAATGATGGATAAATTAGTTGACTTTATCGAAATCGATATTGACAATACCATTCAAAAGATTGTTAAAATTTTGCCGGAGTTCTCGTATGCATTTGTAGGAGCTGTGCTAATCTTCTTCGTATTAGTTGTATTAGTACCATGTATCCAAGTTTACATGGGTGGATTTGTTCTAGACAGCGATCTTACAGCAGGTTTATAGAAAAAAGAAGGAACTATGCAGGTATTGTAATAGTTCCTTTTTCTTTCAAGAAAGGAAAGTACTATGAAACTAGGAATCGATTTAGGCGGAAGCCATATTGGAATTGGTTTAATATCAGAGGATTTCAAATTGTTTCAAACCAAGCATATTGACTTTGAAAAACAAAATGAGGTAATCGATATCAGACAAATTCAAAAAATATTGCAAGAAAATATAGAAGCATTGTTGCAAGAATTTGATGTAAAAAAAGAAGAAATTGAATTTGTAGGTGTTGCCGCACCAGGTGTTCCAAAAGTAAATAAGATTGAGAAATTGGTTAATCTAAAAGCAGACGATATTCGCATTCGAGACGTTTTACCAAAATTCTTATGGGATAAAAAAATTAGTATCAACAATGATGGAAAATGTGCAGCTATGGCAGAGAAGAAAAAAGGTGCAATCCAAAAAGAAAAAGACTGTATTTTTCTTTGCTTGGGTACTGGAATTGGTGCAGGGGTATTCCTAAATGGAAAGTTGTTAAGACCTCGGAAGAGTGCCAGGTTTTGAAATTGGGCATATGATAATTAAAGAAGATGGAATTCGTTGTGGCTGTGGTAACCGTGGTTGTTTTGAAGCCTATGGTTCCATGCGAAAGTTCAAGTCAGATTTATGTGCCATGCTTAATATTGCTCCAAATTTATCTGGAGAAGATATGAAAGAAATTCTAACAAATTTCAAAAATAATGTACTAGTAAAACAAGTGATTGACCAATATTTGAATGACTTAACAACTGGTATCATTAACCTAGTCAACTTATTCGCACCAGAAACCATTTGTATGGGAGGAAGTTTTGCATACTTTGCAGAGTTCTTTCAAGACCCACTACAAGCCAAATTAAACGAAGCAAACTATTTAGCCAATGATATGGCTCCAACGCTAAAGATGGCAAGGCTAAAAAACGATGCTGGTATCTTAGGTGCTGTGCTATTAGAAGATTAAAGGAAACGATTGAAAAACAGTATAATGCAAAGAGAGATCTTGCAATTATGCTGTTTTTTAGATACAATGATACTAGTGGGATTGTGAAGCATAAAGTCCCAAAGCGAAAACAATAAAAAATGTACGAAAAAATTTAGGATAAAAGAAGAAAAAAGCGAAAAAATAAAAGAACATAAAACTTTGTTACAAAATGCTTTAGAAAGGAGTAATGCGTATGATGAAAGAATTAGTAATCGAAGTTACCAGGAGTCTTCCAGACAATGCAACATTAGCAGAAATATTAGACGCAATTCTAGTAAGATTAAGCATTGAAAAAGGATTACAAGATGTTGAAGCAGGCAATACTCTTACGACAGAAGAACTTCTAAGAAAGATTGATACATGCTAATAAAATGGACTAATTTTGCAAAATCTAATCTAAAAGAGTTTGCAGAAAATCCATTGAGAAACAAAGAAAATATTCTATTGGATAGCAGAAGAACGAATTGAAATTATAGCCGTAATTTTAACGCGACAAAATCTGAGTAGAACCTTAAAAGCAATCTTAGATTTTTTGGATGATTAAAAAGACAGCATATTAAGACAATCCCCTTAATATGCTGCTTTTTTGTGCTTGGTACAAGCAGAACTTGACAAAATTGCAGAAGATGGGTATAATATTACTAGTTATTACCAATAATTCTATTGGAAAGAAGAGATTTTTGTAATCGGCAAAGAAGTGGATTCTTTGGCATTGTAGAAAAAGAGAACGGATTAAAGATACCATGAATTGAGGAATTTTCATGGAAACAGAGAGAAATAAAATCAATGACTTTTCATTGATTTTGTGAAATCGTTTTGGTGTGCGAAACGGTTTCTTTTGCAATAACCAAGGGGTCTTCTTATGTGTCTATACGGAAAGAAAAAAGAAGGAGAAATTTATGGAAGAAGAGATAAAAAAGCAAGAAAGACAAGAAGGATTACATCTTGCTCGAAAAACAAATGGAAAAAGAAGAAATACCACCAATTCAAAAGGAGAGAGAAAACCACGTATTCCAAGACAGAACGGAAAAAATGAGAATGAAAATCGCTCTGTAGAAAGTGGCAAAATCGAAAAAATGCCACTAAGAAGTAATACGAGAAAAACAAGAACAAAGAATGTTAATGCTACAAAAGAAAGAATAACAGATAAGTTTGATGTTCGTTTTAAAAAATCGAATTTGAAAATTATTCCACTTGGTGGATTGGACGAAATCGGAAAAAATATTACTGTATTTGAATATGAAGATGAGATTGTATTAGTAGACTGTGGGTTAGAGTTCCCAGAGGACAGTATGCTTGGTGTAGACCTAGTAATACCAGATGTTACGTATTTAGAGAGAAACAAGGAAAAAATTAAGGGATTAGTGATTACGCACGGACATGAAGACCATATTGGTTCAATCCCATATATTTTAAGAAAAATCAATATGCCAATTTATGCAACAAGATTAACGGTTGCACTAATCAAAAACAAACTGGAAGAGCATAAACTATTAAAATCCACGAAAATGATTGAAGTACAACAAGGAGAAACGGTGAACTTTGGTAAGATGAAAGTAGAATTTATTCGTAGTTCGCATAGTATTCCAGATGCTGTTATGCTTGCTATTCACACACCAGCTGGAGTTGTTCTTCATACAGGAGATTTCAAAGTAGATTTTACGCCAATTGATGATAAAGTAATGGACTTTGGCAGAATTGCAGAACTTGGAAATCAAGGCGTACTTGCTCTTATGTCAGATAGTACAAACTCTGAACGAGCAGGGTATACCATGTCGGAATGCAGTGTAGGAGAAGTGTTAGATAAACAATTTGTAAACTGTACCAAAAGAATCGTAGTAGCAACATTTGCGTCGAACGTTCATCGTGTACAACAGATTGTAAATTCTGCTGTGAAATATGGTAGAAAAGTTGCTGTTTGTGGTAGAAGTATGATAAATATGATTACTGCTGCAAGAGAACTTGGCTATATTCAAGTACCAGAAAATACTTTTATCGATATTGATTTAATTAAAAACTATACAGACGAGCAATTAGTAATTTTAACAACGGGAAGCCAAGGAGAAGCAATGTCTGCTTTAACACGTATGGCGAATGGAGACCACCGCAAAGTAGTCATTACCCCAAATGATAAGATTATTATTTCAGCAACACCAATTCCGGGAAACGAAAAATTTGTATCTAGGGTAATTGACGATTTAATGAAAATTGGAGCAGAGGTTGTATATAGCTCTTTGGAAGCAATCCACGTTTCAGGACACGCTTGTCAAGAAGAACAAAAACTAATTTTAAGTTTAGTACGACCAAAATTCTTTATTCCAGTGCATGGAGAGTTCCGCCAACTAAAAGCACACGCGGAAACAGCACGAAAAATGGGAATAGACCCAACACACATTTTCATTATGACCAATGGACGTGTCATGGAAATTAACCAAAATGAAGCCAAACTAACGACTTCTGTACCATCTGGTAAAATTCTAGTAGATGGCTTAGGTGTAGGTGATGTTGGAAATATTGTTTTACGCGACCGTCAACATTTATCCCAAGATGGGTTAATTGTGATTGTTATGACAATGGACTCGAGTACAGGGGAAATTGTTTCTGGACCAGATGTTGTGTCTAGAGGATTTGTGTATGTTCGCGAGTCAGAGAACTTAATGGATGATGTAAAAAATGTTATTCGAGAAGAAGTTCGTAAATGTGAAGAGCAAAATATTCGTGATTGGGCAACGATTAAGTCTGCCTTAAAAGATAATTTACGAGATTATATCTTTACCAAAACAAAGAGAAACCCAATGATACTACCGATTATCATGGAAGTATAGAGAAAAGGCTTGAAATCAAGCCTTTTCTTGCTTTTACATTCTCATTTGTTACCTTTTTGTTACCTTTCTATTAAGTTTCAATCGGTTTTTCAAGTAAAATTAAAAAGGAACAGGGGCGACCTACAGTTGTTAGCCGCTTCTGTTCCTTTGGTTTGGCAAGGGGAGTGCTCAACGCTTCTTGTTCTTATTCTGAAAGTAGAGGTAGCCAAGCAACGAATAGCCGAACATACCCAGCCACCAGCCGACGGTCAAAAGTGCCAAAGAACTCAAGAGGGTGGGTGCGGGAATTTGCTGGAAAACCCCAAGATTGCCGAAGATCAGCATCTCAATCAGCCAACCAATGAAGGTGACTAAGAAGGGGAAACGGTAGGTACCATCTGGTTTCTTTTTCCGTTCCATATGATTTCTCTCCTTTTCTACAAGGTCGCAAAGCGACCATAATCTTTGCTAGTATAGCATAAAAGAGCCAAAAAGTAAAGAAAAAAGGAAGAGATAAGCCTTGCGAAAGCCAGAAAAATGGGGTATAATGGAAACACTTAAGAGAAAGGGGAGAGCAAAATGAATTATAAAGATTTAGCAGACTTAATTTTTCCAGATGCAAAACCGATTGCATATTATGAGGAAAAATATCCAGAAAGAAATCTTCCAGAAGGAGCAATCGTAACAAGATATGCACCAAGTCCAACTGGTCGTATGCACATTGGTGGACTTTATCAGGCACTCATTGCCATTGCTGTTAAGAAAAAAACAAATGGTGTATTTTTCTTGCGTATTGAGGATACAGACCAAAAAAGAGAAGTTGAAAATGGGATTACGGAAATTGTACAATCCTTACAAGAATTTGATATGGGACCAGATGAAGGACAAATTTCGGAAACAAAAGAAATTGGAAATTATGGTCCATATAAACAAAGTGACCGAAAAGAAATTTATCAAGCCTATGCAAAATATTTAATTGAGCAAGGAAAAGCCTATCCATGTTTTTGCTCGCAAGAAGAACTAGACGAAATGCGACAAAAGCAAGAAGCGGCAAAACTACGTCCAGGATATTATGGCGTATGGGCGAAATACCGCAATTTGCCAGTTGATGAAGCCATTGAGAAAATTCAGGCAGGAGTGCCATATATTATTCGTTTCCGCTCACCAGGAAATGAGGAAAAGAAGATTAAGCATAAAGACATTATTAAAGGAAATGTAGACTTTCCAGAAAATGACCAAGATATTGTTATTATTAAAGCAGATGGACTTCCAACCTACCATTTTGCACATGCAGTGGACGACCACTTGATGCGAACCACTCATGTCATTCGTGGAGACGAATGGCTATCTTCAGTACCACTTCATTTACAACTATTCCAAGAACTAGGATTTAAGACACCTAAATATGCTCATATCTCACCAATTATGAAAAATGATGATGGAAACAAACGCAAATTGAGTAAAAGAAAAGACCCCGAAGCATCGGTTTGCTATTATGAAGAAGAGGGAATTCCAGAAAGTGCAGTAAAAGAATATTTATTGAATATTGCAAATTCTACTTTTGAAAACTGGAGAAGGGCGAATCCAGATAAAACGATGGACGAATTTGATTTTCAACTAAACAAGATGAGTGTCAGTGGAGCACTCTTCGATATGGTAAAATTGTTAGACGTATCCAAAATTGTCATTTCTCGCTTCACAGCAGAAGAAATTTATACAAAATCTTTTACTTGGGCACAAAAGTATGATGAAGAATTAGCTGAAATGCTACAAGATAAAGAATATGCTCTTAAAGTACTGGGAATTGAAAGAGGAAATGCAAAACCAAGAAAAGATATTGCAAAATACAGTGATGTAAAAGAAAATATTATTTATCTCTATGATACAAAATTCTTTGGAACCAAGCAAACCTATGATTACGACAAAATTCAGGACAAAGAAACCATTGAAAGGATTTTGAACACTTATCTTGCCAAATACTATGACGAAAATGCAGACAAGCAAGCATGGTTTGATAAAATCAAGGAAATGGCAGACGAACTTGGCTTTGCCTCTGATGTAAAAGCATACAAACAAGAACCAGAAAAATGGCCAGGACATGTAGGAGATATTAGTACTGTTTTAAGAGTTGCACTAACAGGAAGAAGAAATACACCAGATATGTATGAAATTATGAAAGTGCTTGGAAAAGAAAGTATTGCCAAAAGATTTCAAACAGCAATCGAGGCTCTATAACAAGGAGGAAATGAGATGGAATATCAAATTGGGGATATTGTAAGAACCAAAAAAGTACATCCTTGTGGTAGTAAAAATTGGGAAATCCTTCGTGTAGGCGTGGATTTCAAACTAAAATGCCTTGGTTGTGGACATATCATTATGCTAGAAAGACAAAAGGCTCTTAAAATGATTACAAAAAAAGAAGAAAAATAAATCAGAAAAGATATTTTTCCAGTTGCGAAAAATATCTTTTTTCTATATAATAAATACGAAAAAAGAAAGAGGGAAAACAAATGAAAAAAAGTGTCATAAAGATATGCGTTGTGGGTACCCTAATGATAGCAAGTGTGCTTTGTTTAAGCGGTATCGTACAAGCCAAAGAAATGGAAGAAATCCATTTGGAACAAACCGAAATAACACTCGAAGAAGGAAAATCCACCTTGTTACTCTATACGGTATCGCCAGCAGGAACGGATAATATTACCGAGAAAACATGGCTATCCCACAATTCCGGCATTGCTACGGTAGACGAAAACGGAAAAATTACAGCACAAAAAGAAGGAACGACAGATATTGACTTAGTCTTAATCGCAAAAAAAGAAGATGGGTCGGATTATTCTCAAATTGGGAAATGCCAAGTTACGGTTAGCAAAGTGCCAGAAAAGAAAGTCGTAAAATTTGCGAAAGTAGAACCAAGAGGGGCAATCCAAAATGTAAAAGAGCAAGTACAGAGAGAAGAAACAATGGATTTACCAACGATGCTAACATCCATTGTTTGGGCGATTGGACTAATTGTGATTTTAATTTTAATTGGAGCAGCTTACGATAAAAAACGAGGAAAATTAAAAAAGGAACAGAAAAATAAGGAGGAGAAAAAAGATGAATAAAAAATTAAAGATTGTGAGTTTGATTATCATTTTTCTTTTGATTGGAACACTTGCAGTGCAAGCGGCTACCGTTACAAAAGAGAGCATCAAAAAGAATTTAGAAAGTTATTCACTAACAGGCAAGGTAGCATCTGCTGTTGTGGGTAATTCAAAATATACCATAGGAGGAGAAGCAGCTAGAATTTCAAGTGTTGCGGTAACGGATGATACGATTTCATTCTTATCTTCTAATACACCACTTATTTACAAATACAAAGTAGAAGGAAATGTTTGTACCTTTACAGCGGAAACCGATATAACAGCACAAACAACAACTAATGAATACTTAACCGAAACCTTAAAAATCAATCTATTATCTGCTTGCTTCTTAGCCGTAACGGACTCGGAAAATGTTGACAGCAATAACGCTTTATTCTATTACATTGACAGAGCAGATAAAACCAAGTTAAATGTAAGTTATGATGGAATTGCAAATGATAATTATGTAGCAATCGCGAAAAGATATGTCGAAACCGTGGGAAGAGTAGACGATACCGTCTTCAACCTATATACAAGAACACTAAGCAATACAGAAACAAACTGCAAATATGAAACCGTATTAGAAATTAGACTCGATCAAATTTCTAAAATTTCAGTGGATAGACCAGCAACGAATAGTTCACCAACTACACAACCAGATACAACTACTCCACCACCAGCAACAACAGAACAAAAAAATGATGTTGTGCCAACGACCAATACAGAAGCAAATTATGTGACAGGCTCCAATGTATTGGATACCAAAATAGACAATGGTGTGATTGATAATGCAACAAGCAAAATTGATGCGAATACAGTGGATAAACCAGAAGGAAAGAAAGACAACAAAGTACAAGGAAATGATGTGTTAAAAGTAATTGTTATTTTAATTATCATTGGACTTGTCGTAGTGGCTATTGTTCGCTTTGAAAAAGTAAGAAAACAAAAATAAAAAGAAAGAGATGGTCTAGTTAAGATCATCTCTTTGTAAATGTGCTTCAATTTCATTCCAAACGGCTTCTGTATAGATTTTTCGCTCCGCAGAAAAAGGAAGGAAGATTAAATCCTTTAAGGGGTTCAAAATCGATTGTAGGCTCTTTACGGCATCATCTACTTTGGTAATCGCAATTTTATCTGCTTTGTTGGTAAGAACCATACACGGCATACCAGAGTCGACAATGTAGCGATACATCAGTCGGTCATTGGCAGAAGGCTCATGGCGAATATCAATTAAAAAGATAATGAGCGAAATATTTTTGCGTTTTTTCAAATATTCTTCAATAAAACTTCCAACTTTTGCTTGTTCTTGTTTTGACATTTTACTATAGCCATAACCAGGAAGGTCGACAAAATAGAACTGGTCGTCCATATTATAGAAATTTAATTGACGCGTTTTACCAGGTTCGCTACTGGTACGAGCCAATTTTTTTCGGTTAATCATGGTATTGATAAAAGAAGATTTTCCAACATTGGATTTTCCAACTAGTACAATTTCCGGTAAACCAGAAGTTGGATATTGGTTTGGTCCTACTGCTGAAATTTCAAATTTCGGGTTTTTAATGGTAATCATAAATACATTCCTTTCTTAATTCCTAATGATTGTACCATAAAAGAAGAAAAAAACAAAGAAAATCACAAGAAAGTTACAAAAAAGCACGGAAGAGTAGAGTTTACTCTTCCGCTATTTTTATTTCTTTTTTGGCTCTAATCTGGTTTGTCCACCCATGTACGGTTGCAATACTTTTGGAATAAGAACACTACCATCTTCCTGATAATTATTCTCAAGAAGAGCAATTAACATACGAGGAGGGGCAACAACGGTATTATTCAAAGTATGAGCATAATAGTTGCCTTTTTCACCTTTGATACGAATGCCTAAACGACGTGCTTGTGCATCGGTCAAGTTAGAACAACTACCAACTTCAAAATATTTTTGTTGTCTTGGGCTCCATGCTTCCACATCCACACTTTTCGATTTTAAGTCTGCTAAATCGCCAGAACAACATTCCAGTGTACGGACAGGAATATCCATACTGCGGAATAATTCAACGGTATAAGACCATAATTTGTCATACCAAGTATAACTATCTTCTGGTTCACATACGACAATCATTTCTTGCTTTTCAAATTGGTGAATACGGTAAACACCACGTTCTTCAATTCCGTGAGCACCTTTTTCTTTTCGGAAACATGGCGAATAGGATGTCATCGTATATGGGACATTTTCTTTGGCTAAAATTTGGTCTTTGAACTTGCCAATCATCGAGTGTTCGCTGGTTCCAATTAGGTATAAATCTTCGCCCTCGATTTTATACATCATAGCATCCATTTCCTCAAAACTCATAACACCAGTTACGACATCAGAACGGATCATAAATGGTGGGATGCAATAGGTAAAGCCTTTGTTTATCATAAAATCTCTGGCATACGAGATAACTGCTGAATGAAGTCTTGCAATATTTCCCATGAGATAGTAGAAACCATTTCCTGCTACTCGTCTTGCGGCATCTAAATCAATTCCAGCCATACTTTCCATGATATCGGTATGATATGGGATTTCATAATTTGGGACAACAGGTTCGCCGTATTTTTGGACTTCTACATTTTGGCTATCGTCTTTTCCAATCGGAACACTTTCGTGCATCATATTTGGAATTTTCATCATTCTTTCTTTAATTTGCGCCTGATATTCTGCTTCTTTTTGTTCGTTTTGAGTGAGTTCTTGGTTGATGGCTTGCACTTGCACTTTAATCTCGTCAGCAGCAGTTTTGTTGCCCTGTTTCATGAGGCTACCGATTTCGCTACTAAGCGAATTTCTTTGTGCACGTAAATCGTCTCCGTGTTTTGTCATTTCACGATATTTTTGGTCAAGTTCAATTACTTCGTCTACCAAAACAAGTTTGTGTTCTTGGTATTTCTTTTTCATATTTTCTTTGACAAGGTCTGGATTTTCTCTTAAAAATTTAATGTCTATCATGATATGCCTCCTTAATTTACATGGTCTTTTCCAATTTCTTCTACTTCTTCAAAGCGATAGGATTGTCCTGTTACATTTCCCGGTCTTTGTGGGTCGACTTCTTCTAAGAACATTTGTAAAGGACGAACCCATAGTGTTTTATCTTCTCCATAAAGGGCACGATAAACCACAAGTTCCTCTTTGGTTTCTGAACTTTTTGCAATTTCCTCGATATAGTAATAATTTCCCTTAAAGTGACGATACACTTTCTTTGTGTGAATTTCTCTCATATAGCACTTCCTCCTTAAAAATATAGATATCAAAAAACGCCCTTATCAAAAGATAAGGACGAATGATTCCGCGGTACCACCTTATATCATGGACAAAATCCATGCACTCTAGAGTAGAGGTAACCATCTACCAAGTGGCCTAGTTTTCACTAAGAACGAAAAGAGGAGATTTCAAAAATGCTTTTCATCTATTTTCACCAGCCATAGACTCTCTGTATCAAGCGATTTTTGTACTAGTCTCTTTTATTGTCTTTTTCTATTATGTACCAATTTTACCACTTTTATTTCCAAAAAGCAAGATGGAACGAAAAAATATAAAAGGAGGCTACATAGATGCGTGATTTGATTAACCTCTTTATCCTGATAATCTTATTTTTTGTGGCGAAAAATAATGATAAGGATAAAGAGTAGAGAAGCCACAAGAAAAAGACTAGGAATGGCACTCCTAGTCTTTTTTGAACTACATAAGATACATGACCTATGGAAAAAATAGCATCTCAAAAAAATGGAAAATATTGGGATAAATACAATAAAAGGAATAAAAAGGTAAAAATGGGAATATACTAAAAGTAATCAATAAACGGGAGGATTGGAAGAAATGGGAGAAGACAAGTATATTCGAGAAGAGAAGCAAAAGATTGTAGAAAAAACAGAAAAGGACCGTGAAAAAGAATTGCTACTTAGTATTTTGAAAACCAAGCAAGAATTGACACAAAATATTAAAAATTTTGAATTTGCAGAAGGAGATTTGGTAGATTATTATACCTACCAAATGAAAGCCACACAATCTAAATTAGATTATTTATTGAAAAAAGCAAAACAACGCGGAATGGTATTAGAACTTCGTAATACCGTCCAAGAAAAAAGATACCAAGCCTAGGTATATTTGTCCAAATTCAATCATAAGAATGAACTAAGAAAGTGGTGATTGAATTTGAGTACCAATGCAATTCTAATCTATTTATCTTGTATGATTGTGATTTATATCATTGGCAAGATTTTTTATATCCCTTTGAAACACATTGGAAAACTACTCTTAAACTCAGTTTTAGGTGGTATTTTCCTGATGCTACTCAATGGGATTGGGAGTTTGTTTTCCTTTCATATTGGATTAAATGTGGGAACTGCTCTCACGATTGGAATATTAGGATTGCCAGGGGTAGTCCTACTCATTGCTCTAAAACTATTTTTAGGATAAACGATACAAAAAACACGCAAAGGGGAGAAGCCTATGCGTGTTTTTATAGTTTGTTTAGTTTCGTTTTTTGTTTTTCGTATTTTAATTCTTATTCTACGGTAACAGATTTTGCTAAATTTCTTGGTTTATCTACATCAAGCCCTTTATTTTTAGAAATATAATATGCTAAGCATTGTAAAGGAATGATGGATAAGATTGGTGAAATAAGCGGATCTGTTTCTGGAATGTTAATCACACTGCGGAAGTGTCCGTTTGGTAATACTTGATTGGTTACAACTAGAGTATTGGCACCACGAGTAATAATTTCTTGCATATTACTAATGGTTTTTTCCACTAATTTTGGTTCTGTAATTACACCAATAACTGTAACACCATTTTCAATCAACGCAATTGGTCCGTGTTTCAATTCACCACCAGCATATGCTTCTGAGTGAATATAGGAAATTTCTTTTACTTTCAAAGAACCTTCCATCGATGCAGCATAATCTACACCACGTCCTAAGAAGAACATATCTTTTTGCGTATATACCTTTTTTGCAAAAGCTTTAATGTCTTCAATGTTTTCAAGAACAGTTTCAATCTTTGCTGGTAGGTCTAATAAACTTGCTTTTAGTTCTTCAATTTTTTCAGTTGGATAGGACTCTAATGTTTCTGCAAAATACATGGCTAAAATGGTAAGTAGTACAATTTGCGATGTATATGCTTTTGTAGAAGCAACTGCAATTTCTGGACCGGCATGGGTATAGACGGTATAGTCTGCTTCTCGAGTAATTGAACTTCCAATAACGTTAGTAACACTAAGTGTTTTACAACCTTTTTGTTTTGCCAATTTCAAAGCAGCGATTGTATCGGCTGTTTCGCCAGATTGGCTAATGAAAATACAAAGTGTTTTTTCATCTAAAATTGGATCACGATAACGGAATTCAGAAGCAACCTCTACTTCGCAAGGAATACGACAAAGTTTTTCAAAGGTATTCTTTGCTACTAATCCAGCGTGCATTGCTGTACCACAAGCCACTAGATAGATTTTGTTAAGAGAAGATAAATATTCTTTTGAGATAGCAATATCATCAAAACTACATTTTTCTCCTAAACGGAAACGAGAACCGATGGTCTCACGAATTGCATTTGGTTGTTCAAAAATTTCCTTTAACATATAGTCTTCAAAACCGTCTTTTTCAGCAGAAGCAGCATCCCACTCAATATTGTTGATTGCTTTTGAATGTTCTACTAAACTACTATCAAAGAAACGAATATGGTCTTTGTAAACAACGGCATATTCTTGGTCGTTTAATAAGTAGAAATTCTTGGTAAAATTCAAGATTGCTGGAATATCTGATGCAATGTGATTTTCTTTTTCACAAGTTCCGATTACAAGTGGACTATCTTTACGAACCACAATAATACGGTCTGGGCAAAGAGGAGAGATTACTTCTAAAGCGTAACTTCCTTTCAAATCATCACAAGTTGATTTCACAGCACGAAGTAATTGCTCATCATCTTTTTTGGTATCTTGCTCAAAATAGTAATGAATTAAATTTGGGATTACTTCTGTATCCGTTTGAGATAAGAAGTGATAACCTTTCTCAGAAAGAAATTCCTTCAATTCATTGTAATTTTCAATAATTCCATTGTGGACAACTGCAAAAGTAGAGGAGTTGTCTAAATGAGGATGGGAATTTTCCATGGATGGTTTTCCATGAGTTGCCCAACGTGTGTGAGCAATTCCAATCGTTCCAGTTAAATCATCAATTCCTGGTAAATCGTAGAGATTTTTTACTCTACCTTTGTCTTTTTTTACGGTAATTCCGTCTTTTTCAAGGGTTGCAATTCCTGCTGAATCGTAACCGCGATACTCTAAGCAAAGCAAACCATTGATTAAAATTGGGCTTGCTTTCTTATCTCCAATGTAGCCTATAATTCCACACATGTAGTAAATACCTCCTATTAAATTAAAATATCAATTAGGAAGGCACGCAAATGTTACTTGGACACTAATTTTGTTCTTATCTTACGATAAGGTTTTGTTAATGTTTCATGACCGTAACAAGCCATAGAGTATCCGCCGAATATTTCGATAAACTCTAACCTCGTCAACAACGAATTCGTTGTCCTGGCGCCAATTTATTTCAAGAGTAATTTCGTACTCTCCATTTCCTCCTTTCTTTTTATTTCAAATGCGTTACTTCGTAATCTTGATATAATATATACTAAAATGAAAAAAGTAGCAAGTCCTTTTCAAAAAAACAAAGGCATGGTATAA
>CANSOY010000001.1 GCA_947648765.1 uncultured Clostridium sp. | reverse complement strand
TTGCGAAAGTCATAATTTTAGAAAAGTAGGAATTCACGAATTAAGGCATACATTTGCAACAAGATCCATTGAGGCAGGAATAGATTTAAGAGTTCTACAAGAAATATTGGGACATGCAAGTTATAGTACAACAGCTGATATATATGTTCATATCTTAGGAAAAGTCAAATTAACCCAAATGAATAGATTAGAGGCTTATTTGAGCGATTTAGAAATGGATTAAAATTTCAGAGGAAAACGGATAAAGGGTAAATAAAGGGTAAAGTTGAAAAAGAAAACGGCAAAACCTACATAATAAAGCGATTTTTTTAATAGACTTTCACTTCTCATAACCCGAAGGCCGTAGGTTTGACATTTACTTCTGTAGATAAAACAAAGAGCCAAGAGAATTTCAAAGAATTTAGCTAGTACATTTTCGCAACTTGACAAATAGTTAACGATTTAGTTTAATTAGAGACACTAATAAGATTTGCATTCAGAGATAACTGGTAAAATATTAGGATAGATTTTTTGTACCCTGATAACATAAAAAGGAGAATAAAAAAGGTGGAAGAATTATTAATAGAGTTTGAGAAGAATGGAGCAGTGAAAAGTATAGTAGCAAATTATATTTGGAAATGGGGATGTGCAATAGCTACAATATGGTATCTCATAGAAATTCTGGTTTTTGGGAAAGACAAAATGTCAGTATGGATTATGTTTCTAGGGATAATAATATTGCTATTCATATTAAGCTTTTGTATTTGTATTAAAGAAATATCACGAAAAGTACATAAAAAAATAACAATCAAAGCTATATGGGGCGAGCTAATTAATCAAGGAAGAATAACAACTATCTCAAAAATAATTGAACAATATCAAAAGGAATGGATGGAGAAACTTTGCAAAAAGAGAAGAATAAATACTACTCTTAAATTTGAAATCTTACTGAGAGAAATTGGAACGAAGAAAAAAGAAAGATACATAGATTTAGTTTTAATTGGAACATTAGCTATGCCGATTTGGGAGAGAATGATTCAAGATGGATTACAAGAAACAGAATTTTGGAAATCACTTATGATACTTTTTATATTGATAATCATAATATCTTTAGCACTTGGATGGTTAAAAAAAGAAGTTATAAAAGATAAAGAATTATTTAATTATTTTGAAAAGTATGCAGATTATCAAAGACTAAAAGAACTATTAATATATTGTGCATTAAAATGTAAAAAGTAAAAAATACGAGGAATTAAAACATGGAATATCTTAATTATTAAAGAATTAAAACTCATATAAAAAATCTACTAATAACCTGATATGTGTTATACTCCGAAAAAGGAGGATATATGGAGAAATCAGAATTAGTATTAATGGAACTAAAGAACTACGAAAAACAGTGGAAGAGAATACTAGAACAATTAGTAATTGAAAGAGTAAAAGATAATCCCAGCGATAAACTTGTATTAGAAGAAATTAATTATTGGAGTGGGTTTTTTGAAATTTCAACAACGGATTTAATTTTCCAAGTATTACAAGTAAAAAGGGAAAACTACAATAAGGTGCTAAGAAGACAGAATAAAAAGCTTGAATCAGAAAAGTATACGGAAGCAAAGAATAAACTATTAAAAAAGAAGAAACGTGAATACTTAAGAACAAAGAATTTGAATCAAAAAATTTACTACAATAAGAACCAATTGGTTTTGGAATCAAAAAAACAAAATATAAATGTAGAAGACTTCACCATTAGAATACTGGGAAAGAATAAAATGTCTTACCAACGAGTTATAAAAGATAAAACGGGGAAAAATAGATTATCAATTGGGCAATATGTAAATGCAAGATTAAGCAATAGTTATGTAGAAGAAAATTATAAAGAACTCTATCAAATGATATCTATAAATATTAGTAAAGTTGCCAAAATTAGAAATATAAGATTAAATTCAGAAGACAAAAATGATTTAATGCAAGATGGAATTTTATATCTTTTAGAAAATGGTAATATGCTAAATAAACAGGGAAATCCAGTTATAAAAAATAAATATACAAAATACCATAATAAGATTATAATGTCAAAGAAAGTATATGCTTTTCTAATGCAAGAGCTTTCTAAACATACGTATATACATAGTCAATATAGCGATAGCATAAATTATCAGCAAAATAACGAAGTAATATAATAAATAATGAGGATTATCTGAAATAGTAAATGAAGGAAATCTTTTTGAAAAATCCGCTATAGCGGACAAACAAAGAAAGCATATAAAAATAATTAAAAGTTTACTATAACAGTTTTCAGAAAATTTTCATTTGGGTCTTTTCTTTTTCAAAAAGTTGTGTTATTCTATTAGCGACAAGAGGGTAGCTTTGGGACTATTGGATAGAAATTCTATGTAATAGGTCTTCTGGTGCCCTCTTTTCATGTATATGTCAAAAAGTAACTTGTCCGCTATAGCGGACAGAACTATGAAAATAAACCAGTAGATTATTCTAAAAATCCACTGGTTTATTATATTTTCTAACAGCTTTCATTCTTTTGCAATTTTCTCTCTATCCATTTTTCTTTTAACATCTCAAAAAGAATACTAAAACCTACTGAAAATGCTACAACAAGCATATAATGGATAAAACTATTATCCACCATAATACTTTGTAGATGTAACACTTTTGCAATTCCACGAACAACAATAATGAAAAGTGGATGGATAATATAAATCATCGTGGAAATACTTCTTAATTTTCTGTTATTCTCTCCATTCCCTTGCAAGATAGAATAAAATAAACTTGCCATAAGAGGTATTAGCATAATGTACATGCTATCATGTTTTTGCAAATGAAAGTGATGAAGTATTAGACCTTCTATTATCATAGCAATAAGTGAAAAAACAATACAAATAAGATTTACTTTTGGGGACAAATTCCATTTTACTTGGGTAAAAAGATATCCTAAACTCAAGAAAATTGGAACATAGAATAATCCATTTCTGGTATAATCAAATATTGTAAAAATCCCATTATATAAAGTGGATGTTACAATCCAGTTTTCACTAATTCCAAAGTAACTGTCCCCGAAAAGCCCAATGACATATAGAAAAACAACAATAATGCCTACAATTTTCTTATTACAGTATCTTAATAGAAAATATACAATCCAGATACCAAGGATAAGAGCGGGGAAATACCATAGATGGTAAAACGTACCATTTAGAAAAATATCTTTCAAAATTTGAATAGCGCTTAAATGATTTAATTTACCAGCATAAAGACTAACTGGTAAATAAAGGATCATACAAAGTACATATACCTTAGTAATTTTAATGGTATAGTCAACTAATCTCTTTCGATTTTCTAAAGCCTTTGGTAAAACAAAGAATCCTGTAATCATCAAAAAGAAAGGAACACCAATCCTACAAACTACATGTGTAAAGACGAAATCCAAATTCTCATTGATAGATTCGAAAGGATAGGTGTGAATGGCGACAATTAAGATAGCTGCAATAATTCGAAAACGGTCTAATGTAATTTTATTTTTTTCCATGAAATAAAAATCTCCTCATAAGTTCGACAAATTAACTAAAAAAATTATAACACAGAAAAAGAGAATAAACAATAAATGGAAGAAATGTTCTCGAAAAATCGGGGGAATTTGCGAATTATATATCATATCAAAACTTAGTAGGAAATCATATAACTTAATAATACCGGCCAAGAGCACCTGTTTAAGTATGTTACTCCAATTATAACATATTTTTGTTTCCATTCAAACAAAACCTACGAAACCTAGCTATTGGTAAATGCTCAGAATATATTCATCCCAAACCACTGTAAACACACAAATCCCAGAAGAGTACGGCGCAATATCATATTGTTGAAAGTAAATTGCAATTCCTTGAGGCGTAAGATAAAAACTCTCTGGATTAAAAGCATCTAATACGAACCCACAAGCATTTTCAAAATAAACGTTAGGTTCTTTTGCAATTTGTTCATTTATTTGCTTTAAGATATCTAATAGAAAATAAGGATTGCGAGGAAAGAATCTAAAAAGTGGAATCATTCTACCAGAAGATAAATTCCAATTCTGCGAAGAGCGAATGGTATTTCCATGTGCTCCACCAGAAAAAATATACTCGTCAAAATACAAACTTAAAAAAGGAAAATTATCATAAGTAACTTCAAAATTTCGGTAGACCTCAAACACCATAACAGGATAGCCATTTTCTTTATTATATAGATACGTCTGAATTGCCTCTTGATATAATTCTGTTTCGGCTCTATTTTTCACCTCTAAGGCCAAAGCACAGTTATAATCATTGAACCTCATAATGCTCAAATTGCCAGAACTATCAAAAATGCAAGGATACTCAATATGATATTTAAGCACAACAACATTATCATAAAGAAGTTCCCTTTCGAAAACTTTTGTATTAACATTATTCATAAAATCACCCATTCATAGTTTATGAGAAACAGGAAAAATTTGTCTTACAATAAATGAAAATAATATGATATAATCACACCAAAGAAAAGCAAGGGAGAAAAGCAATGTCAAATCAATTACCCATACCAACCCAAAACTCGCTTTCGGAAATTTACAAGGACTAAAAGAGAAAAAAGCAGTATATAACATTCAATTCCAAAGGACAGACAAACCCATTGACCTGGAAAACGCCAAACTACGTAGGCTTTTTCCAGCCATTTTCTCAAAAAGTCGAGGGCTCCTAGCAAAGCGAAACTACCAAATTGTACAAAATCCAGATGGAACGCTATCCATTGACTACCATCCAGAATCAATGCAAGCAAAAACAGAAACAAAACAAGTAGCCTTCCGCCAAGAACTACAAGAAGGAATGCCATCTCTGGAAGAACAAAAAGAATATGCAATCGAACAACAGCAAGAAAAAGGAAAAGACGAAACTATACCAGAAGTAGAACAAACCAAATAAAGCACATTAGCAGATTTTCTAGTGTGCTTTTCGCTACATAAAAATAGCCCCGCTGGTAAACCAGCGGGGTGCGAGGGTCAGTGGATTACGATAACGCAAAGGTCAGGCATCTTGCCATCCGGCGTCTGAGTCTTGAACAGCTCCCGGATGGACCCGAAAGCCTCCTCTACCTCACCCGGCAGAGCATGACTGGCGGCCAGGGCGGCAAACGCCCCAGGCCCAACCGTATCGTAAAACGAAGACAAAACGGCAACTGCGTTTCCAATATCCGGCATAAAAAAAGCCTCCCTCGAAATATTACCAACCAAAATGGTTAGCACAAACTAGTATACCACAATTTACATAAAAATGCAAATACAACCAAAGAAAAGATATTTACAAGACCATTCTCCAGTGATAGAATAGAACAGAAAAGGAGGAAAACAAATGAAAGAAGTAATTTTCAAAAAATGCTATAAATGCGGAGCAATGGTACAAGTGGAGCAAGATTGCAATTGCACAGGATGTGGTATCCAATGCTGTGGTGAAGAAATGCACAAACTAACACCAAATTCAACTGATGCAGCAATCGAAAAGCATGTACCAGAATATGAAGTAGTAGGGGATAAAATCAAAGTTCATGTCAATCATGTCATGGATGATGACCACTATATCGCATGGATTATGCTTGTTACCGAAAATAAACAATGTAAAGTAATGCTAGAGCCAGGAAAAGAAGCCGTAGCAGAGTTCCCATATATTCCGGGTTCTACGGTATATGAATATTGCAACAAACATGGTCTATGGAAAGCAGAGGTAAAATAACCATGGATTTGCAAGACCTAAAACAGCAAATTGAAGCCTATCAGCCAGAATGTGAGCAAGAGGAAAAAGACAAAGCAGTTATGCTACAATACATCCAAGATTATCCGAATGTTTTAACACGTGAAAATACTTTTGGGCATTTCACTGCTTCCTCATGGGTGGTCAATCCAGCCCATACCAAGGTCCTCATGATTTACCATAACATCTACCAATCTTGGGCATGGACAGGAGGACACGCAGATGGAGAAGCAGACCTTTTCCAAACTGCAATTCGAGAACTCAAAGAAGAAACGGGCGTTCAAACGGTAACACCAGCAAATGATGGAATTTACTCATTAGAAGTCATTTGTGTTAATGGGCATATCAAAAGAGGTGCCTATGTTAGTTCCCACGTTCACCTAAATCTCACCTATCTATTTGAGGTATCCGAAGAAGAAATCTTGCATAGCAAGCCAGATGAAAACAAAGGTGTCAAGTGGATACCGATTGACGAAATCGAAAATTATTGCAGTGAAGACTGGATGATAAAAAACATCTATGCAAAACTAAATCGTAAACTTCCAAAAGAGTGCTAGGAATAGCGCTCTTTTTCATGCCAAAGAAAACACTATCCAATTTTCAGACTTTGTGGTAAAATAGAAAAGTCAAAAGAAAAAAGGAGGAAAATGTCAATATGAGTCAAATTACAGTTCTAAAACATAGTAGTATTCATATCCAAGCCAAAGAAGGCACCATATATATCGACCCGTACCAAATCGAAGAAGCATCCCATGATGCGGAATATATCTTCATTACCCACTCCCACTATGACCACTTTTCGCCAGAAGATATTGAAAAAATTAAAAAGCCAGAAACCAAAATCATAACCGTAGCAAGTTCAGAGGAGGAAGCAGAAAAAATTGTCGGAAAAGACCAAGTTACCGTTGTGAAACCAAACCAAGAGAAAACAGTTGGAACCATCTCGTTTCAAACGGTTCCAGCATATAATAGAATGAAACCATTTCATCCGAAAAAGAACGAATGGGTGGGATATATCCTAGAACTCGAAGGAAAACACATCTACATTGCAGGTGATACAGACGCACTTCCAGAACTTGCCGGAATTTCCTGTAATATCGCCCTTGTGCCAATCGGTGGAACCTATACCATGACTGCCAAAGAAGCAGCCAAACTCATCAACCAAATGCAACCAAAAAAGGTAATACCGACCCATTATGGACTCATTGTAGGAAATGCAAAAGACGCAAAAGAATTTCAAAAACTCGTGCAAAATATAGAAGTTGAGATACAGATTTAGGAGGCAAACATGAAACAAGAAAAATCATGCGGTTGTATTGTTCTAGACAAAAGAACCGTACTGTTAATCAAGCACAATTCCGGTCATTGGGATTTCCCAAAAGGTCATGTAGAAGGCGAAGAAAGTGAAGTCGAAACCGCTATTCGCGAAGTAAAAGAAGAAACTGGACTAGACGTTCACGTGCAGAAAAAACATCGTTATGCAACTAGATATATGCCAAAATCCGATGTCGAAAAAGAAGTAGTATTCTTCCTAGCCAAAAAGAAAAAAGGCATCGAACTACCACAAATGGAAGAAGTTGAAAAAGTGGAGTGGGTTACTTGGGAAGAAGCCTTTGAAAAAATTACTTTTGATAGTTCCAAAGAATTATTAAGACAGGCAATCCACGATTACCAAGAAATTTGGGATATTTACAACGAAAAAAGAGAAAGAACAGGCAGAACCTGTATTCGTGGAAAAGAAGAATTAGAGGAAGGCGAATACCACCTTGTTGTACAAGGCGTGTTATTCAACAGCAAGGGCGAGATTTTGATTACTAAACGCTCGCCAAAGAAAAAGAAACATCCAGGACTATGGGAAGCCACCAGAGGTAGTGTCATCCAAGGTGAAACCAGCCTAGAAGCCATTTGCCGTGAATGGAAAGAAGAACTAGGACTTGTTTTTGATAACTTTGAACCAATCCTATACAGCACCAAAAAATATGACGATAGAAGATATATCAAAGATATTTGGGTCATCCGAAAAGACTTAGACTTGCATGCCATCAATTTCCGTGATGGAGAAGTGGTAGACGCCAAATGGGTGGATCAAGAAACCTATCTTGCCATGCAACAAGAAGGGCAAATTGTGCCAACTATGGACTTCGGAAAAGCCGAATACCAAGCAGCATTTGCCAAGAAACAACGCGAAAGTTATGCCTTTCTGCAAAAAGAGGTAACGGTCAAAGTGGACCGCAAAATGGGCTCCACTCATCCATGCCACCAGACCATTTATCCCATCAATTATGGGTATATTCCAAACACCAAAGCAGCTGATGGCGAAGAACTAGATGCTTACATACTAGGCGTTTGGGAACCAGTTGAAGAAGCAAAAGGTGTATGTATTGCCATTATCCACCGACTCAATGATGATGACGATAAAATCGTTATCGCACCAAAAGGCAAGCAATACTCCAATGACGCCATTCGAGCACTAACCGAATTTCAAGAACAATATTTTGAATCCGAAATTATTCGATAAGGAGAAAACAATGGAAATCCTATTTGCAACTAAAAATCCAGCCAAAATCGCCTATTATAAAACCGAACTCGAAAAACACGGAATGGAGATATACACACTTCGTGAAAAACATGTGGATTGTGAGGTCGATGAAACCGGAAAAACGGCGATTGAAAATGCCATTTTGAAAGCCAAAGCATATTACGAGCAAACTCACCTAAAAACCATTGCCATTGACGATACCCTCTACATCGAAGGGGTAACGGACGAGGAACAGCCAGGCGCTAAAGTAAGGCGTATCGGCGGTATCGAAAGAACGGATGACGAAATGCTATCCTACTATACTGCACTTGCCCGCAAATATGGAAGTAGACTAACGGCAAAATGGGTAAAAGGCGTTGCCATCTATGATGGAAAAAATCTCAAAACCCACCAAGTAGAAGGAGATTTCTTCTATTTTGTCGACCAAATTAGCCCGGTTCGCCACGAAGGCTATCCACTCGACTCCATTACCATTATGCCAGAGCAAAATAAATACTTATCTGAAATGACCAAAGATGAATGTAAAAAAGGCAGTAGTAGCAAACAAATTCTAAACTTTATCGAAGCCAATTTAGACTAAGAAGGGAAGCAAAATGGAAGAAGAAATCCAAACAGCAATCGCAGAAGAACAACGCTTAGAAGCCAAAACATGGAAGGACGACAAACTAAAGCAAGTCAATTTTAGTACAGCAGAATTTGAAAACTGCACATTTGAAAACTTACAAATAACGGACAGTATCTTTGAAAAAGCCTCTCTCCGTAACTGTAGGTTCTTCCAATGCGATTTATCCAGTAGCCGTTTTGAAAACGCATATTTTTCCAAAGTAACCTTCCAGAATTGCAAAATCATTGGTACTAATTTTTTAGAAGCAACTCTGCAAAATTGCCAATTTCAAGATACGATGGCAAGTTATGCGAATTTTACCAAAGCCGTTCTTCGCGAAATACAATGGCAAGAAACCATTTTGAAAGAAGCCTTTTTCGAGGAAGTGAAATGGAAACAAAACACCTTTAACCATTGTGACTTACGAAATGTGCAATTCTTTCAAACCAGTTTAGCCAACTTAGACTTTACGACCTCACAAATTGAAGGGATTGTGGTAGACTTGAAAGACCTAAAAGGAGCAATTGTAAATATAGAGCAAGCAGTAGACTTATCCCGCCTGCTCGGAATTAAAATCCAATAAGGAGGAACCAATGAAGAAAACAAAATCCATAGCCACTCTTATCATTGCTCTTATCTTCATTTTCGCAGGATATTTTTGGCAAGCAGGAGATACTCAGCAAGTAAGCAAACCGCAAACCAGCGAAACCATAGCACAAGAAATCCAGTTGCAAGACGAGGCATTTCATGTCATTTGCTGGGATGTTGGGCAAGCAGACTGTATCTTAATCCAAAATAAACGGAAAAAACTTGCTTATTGATGCAGGAAATGTAGAAGATGGCGAAAAAATTGTAGAAAGACTGCAACAACTTGGAATTACAAACTTAGACTATGTCATTGGAACCCATATCCACGAAGACCACATTGGCGGAATGGATAAAATTGTAGAAAACTTTACGATTGGTAAAATCTATTTGCCATACAACAAAACCACTACCACAAAATATTATGAAAGGCTACTAAATGCCGTCAAAGCAAAGAATTTGAAACTAACCAAAGCTGAAATTGGCGAAACATTTCTAATTGGCGAAGCAAATTGTGAAATTAAATTTGTGGATAACACCGAACCTAAAGAGCCAAACAATGCCTCTATCGTCCTACAAGTCAGCTACCAAAACCATCAATATCTCTTTATGGGAGATGCAGAGAAAGACGTAGAAAAGCAAAGAAATTGGGAAGATGTCGATGTGCTAAAAGTAGGACATCATGGCTCGAATACCAGTTCCTCAAAGGAATTTCTAAATCAGGTAAAACCAGAAATTGCAATTATTCCAGTAGGGGAAGGAAACAGTTATGGACTTCCAAAACCAGAAATCTTGCAAAGATATGAGCAAATGGGAAGCAAAATTTACCGAACGGATATCGATGGAACTATCCATATGATTGATAATGGCGAAGAAATTATCGTGCAAAAAGTAGACATATCTGCCAATGGCGGAAAATAAAAAGAGCCCGAGTAAATCGGGCTTTTTGTGTGTTTTAAGAAAATAAATCATCGACTAAACTTTGGATATGTTCACGAGCATTTTGAGTTTCTTCTAGGCAAGGAACAAACTTGCCATCTTGAATACGAAGAATAGAGCCAACTTCGCTAGAACCATCTAGTAAATCCTTTGGCACTTCTATCATTTTACCATTTGCACGATTTTCACAAATGGCAAAATCTCCTTCGACACGGTCAAAAGTAAAACGGTCTTTTTCCGTATATTTGTTCAAATCCAAGCGTTCCATATACGACGTAATCTCCTTTAATAAATCTTGCGAAAGTGCCTTGCCGAAAGCAGATATCACTTTTCGCGGTTGGAATAAAGATAAATTCATGTTATCACCTCTTTGGAATAACAAAGAATTCATATACAAGTGCTAGTATAGCATAAAATGAAAAAGAAAAAAAGAGTTTTCTTGTATTCCTGAAAAACCTATGCTACAATAGAGGGGAAACAGGAACAAAAGAAGAAGGAGTAAACATGACTTTAATCGAAGAAATTAGTAATTGGATTAGTGGAAGAACTACCATCCCAATCGAATATGCAAAACTTGCGGTTACCACCATTGCTATTCTACTCATTGCAAGCATTGTAAAAAAAGTGCTAGAACTCATTTATCGCCAATTCGTCAAAGACCCAAAAAAGCGCTTCATCTACAACCAAAAGAAAAATGTAGTCGTAACTATTTTTATGTTTGCTTGTTGTCTTATCGTATGGAATACCCATGTTGCAGGCTTGGTAACCATCATTAGTTTCCTATCTGCCGGAATTGCGATTGCTGTAAGAGATATCATTATGAACTTTTTTGCAGGTATCTATTTGCGTGTCGCAAAACCATTTAACTTAGAAGATCGTATTGAAATCAATGGAATGCGAGGAGATGTTGTCAAAATTTCCTCTCTTAGTTTTGAAATGCTAGAACTCGGCGAAAGAGTAAACGGAGAGCAAAGTACAGGACGCATTATCCATATACCAAACTCGCTTATCTTTACCTATGCATTAAAAAATTACCATACTGCTTTCCAATACATTTGGAATGAAATCGTGGTACGAGTTCCACTGGATGCCGACATTGACCAAACAAAAACCGTTCTTTATGATATCATTGAACGAAACGATACCATCAAAGAAACACCGAAAAACATGGAGTCGCAAATGGAAAATGCCAGCCTAGACTATATTATCTACTTTAACCATGTACGACCAATCGTCTACACCAAAATTGTGCAAAACCATGTAGAACTATACATCCGCTATCTTGTAACACCGAAGAAATCTAGAAATGTAGAAGACGCTATCTACCGAGACATCTTAGAAGCCTATCGCCATCAAGAAATTAAACTTTATCAAGACTCTTAAAACAAGAGTCTTTTTCTTTTGGTATAAAATAGAAAAATACAAGCCACACTAAAAAAAGAAAAGAGGAATGTATGAAAGAGAAGAAAGAAGAAAAAGGCTTGTATACTTGGGAAGCACTAGCAACTCAAAAAGAAATCCAAGAAGCATACGAAACCAGTCCAAATGGATTAAGTGAAGAACTGGTACAAAAACATACCCAGCAATATGGGAAAAACCAAATGAAACAAAAAGCACCTAAGAAGTGGTATCACTACTTAGCAGAAAGTTTTATGAGCCCTTTTAACCTAATCTTATTAGCCATCACGCTTGTACTTTGCTATACGGACGTGATTTTGCCAGAAACGCCAAGTTATGCCAATATCCTTGTCATTCTTGTGCTCATATCGGTTAGCACCATATTAGAATTTGTAGAAGTCTACCACTCTAACCAAGCAGCTGAAAAACTGAAACAAATGGTAGCAACTTCTTGTACGGTTATCCGAGCAGGGGTCGAGCAAGAAATTCCGCTTGATGAAGTAGTCGTAGGGGACGTAGTGGTATTATCTGCCGGCTCTATTATCCCAGCGGATTTGCGTATTATTGAAGCCAATGACCTATATGTGGCACAATCCTCGCTAACAGGCGAATCAGAAGCGGTACCCAAACAAGCAAGTTCTGAAAAAGTAAAAGAAGAAATCGAGGCAATTAGTGATTTAGACACCATCGGCTTTACGGGAACCAATGTAACCAGTGGCTATGGCAAAGGAATTGCCATACGCATTGGGGACGAAACGTATTTTGGTAAAGTAGCAGACAGCATTACCAACGGAAAGCCCAAAACCGCTTTCCAAAAGGGAGTGGAAAGCATTAGCAAACTCCTCATTCGCTTTATGCTGTATATGATACCGATTACCTTTTTAATCAATATTTGGAAGCATGGAGATGTCATCAAAGTCTTTACTTTTTCCGTTGCCATTGCAATTGGCATTACTCCACTGCTATTGCCAGTTATCTTATCTTCCAGCCTTGCCAAAGGCGCGACACGTATGGCAAAAAAGAAAACCATCATAAAAAGACTAGAGTCCATCCAAAGTTTTGGGGCTATGAATATTTTATGTACCGATAAAACTGGAACTCTAACCGAAGACAAAATTGTGCTCGAAAAATACCTAAATGTGCAGGGAGAGGAAGACTTTCGCGTTCTCCAAGAAGCCTACCAAAACGCATATTTTCAAACTGGCTTAAAAGGAAATATGGATGAGGCAATTATCGCAAGAGGAAGCCAAGAAGGAATGGAAGCCTGCATCAAACGTGTTGAAAAGGTTGCAGAAATCCCCTTTGATTTTTCTCGCAGAAGATTATCTGTTATCCTAAAAGAAGAAAATGGCACACAAAAAATCATAACCAAAGGAGCCATCGAAGAAATCCTAAGCATTTGTAATCAAGCTATACAAGTAGGAAAGCAAGTTCCCATGACCAAAGAAATGCAAACTGCCATCCGAAAAAAAGTAAAGGCACTCAATGAACAAGGACTGCGCGTTCTTGGCGTATGCCAAAAAGAACTTGCCAAACCACAAGAAACCTACCAAAAAGAAGACGAACAAGACATGGTATTAGTTGGATTTGTAGGCTTCTTAGATCCACCCAAAGAAAGTGCCAAAGAAGCCATCTTGCGCCTCAATGAAAACGGGATTCGCGTTATTGTATTAACGGGAGATAATGAGGCAGTAGCCAAAGCCGTCTGCGACAAAGTAGACCTGCATACCGACTATATCCTACTCGGGAGCCAAGTAGACCAATTAACGGATCTCGCCCTCAAAAAAAGACTGCGCAAAACCAATATATTTGCCAAACTATCTCCTATTCAAAAGGCTAGAATTGTCCGCCTTTTAGGAGAAGACCACATTGTCGGGTACTTGGGAGATGGCATTAACGATAGCCCTTCCCTTCGCAATGCAGAAGTAGGAATTTCCGTTGATACCGCAGTGGATATCGCCAAAGAAACGGCAGATGTTATCTTACTCGAAAAAAATCTCAATGTCTTAACCGATGGAGCAAGAGAAGGAAGAAAGACTTTTTGCAACCTTATGAAATACATCAAACTTGCCATTAGTTTCAACTTTGGAGAAGTACTATCCGTGGTTATTGCTAGTATCTTTTTGCCTTTCTTTCCCATAACACCGATCCAACTACTTGTCCAAAGCCTCATTTATGATATTGGGCAACTTTCCTTGCCAATGGATAATGTAGACGACGAATACACCCAAAAGCCACGAAAATGGGATTTAACCAGTGTCAAACACTTTATGCTCGTTATGGGAGTTACCAGTTCCATTTTTGATTTAATCGTCTTTAGTATCCTGTGGTTTGTCTGGGGAATACGAGCCGACCAAGCCGCAAGATTTCAAACCATTTGGTTTTCGTATGGCATTGTTTCCAATTTAATTGGTTTGCACATCATTCGAACCGCCAAAATCCCATTTCTGCAAAGCAATGCCTCCACAATGGTATATACCTTTACCATTGTGATTAGTATCCTAGCAATCCTTGTACCATTTACTATATTAGGTAGTTACATTGGACTTGTACCATTGCAAGGAATAGACATTGGGCTAATCTTCTTTGTGCCACTGCTATACTGTATTGTAGCCCTTGGTATGAAACGAATTTACCAAGAGAAATTTGGCGAATGGATCTAAACGCCCGGAAGGGATATGCCCGTAGAAAAGAAAATTTGTAACGAAAATGTAATATTTCGAGAAAAAGTGCTATTTAGGTGGAACCTAGATGGCACTTTTGCCTTAAAAACACGAAACCCTAAAAATGGAAATGCTTGGAACAAGTGAGATACAAAAGAAAATGCCCCACTTTTACATAAAAGGTAGAACTTTGACATTATCCAAAAACTAAGATAGCATAAGGAACAAAGAGAATCGGAAAAAGCGAAAAAATTGACGCTAAATTGGAAGATCCCTTTGTTTTACGAAAGATAAGAATTCAAGAAAGAGGACACATAAGGGGGAAGAGGCAAAAGTGGAAGTCATCAAAAGAGACGGAAGAAAAGTAGATTTTGACCCAGACAAAGTTGTCATTGCCATTAGTAAAGCAAACCGCGATGTAGGGGGAAAAGACAAAATCTCAAGAGCGTCAATCCAAGAAATTGTAGAAGAGATTGAAAATAAGAAAAAACAAACCATGACGGTAGAAGAAATCCAAGATGCCATTGAGCGAAAACTTATGGAATTTGGAAAATTTATGCTTGCCAAAAAATATATTCTTTACCGAGACCGTAGAGCCATGGTAAGACAAGCCAATACCACAGATGAGAGCATTTTAAGTTTGGTACGAAATAGCAACAAAGAAACCGCAGAAGAAAACTCCAACAAAAACGCCAAACTACTCTCCACCCAAAGAGATTTAATCGCAGGAGAATGTTCCAAAGATATCGTGGACCGTTTAATGCTACCAGAACGCATTGTCAAAGCACATAATGATGGTGTGCTCCATTTCCACGATAAAGACTATTTTTTGCAACCAATGCATAATTGTATGCTGGTGAATATTGGAGATATGCTAGAAAATGGAACCGTGATGAACGGCAAAATGATCGAATCTCCAAAAAGTTTTCAAGTTGCTTGTATTGTAACGACCCAAATCATTGCATCCATTGCAAGTAACCAGTACGGAGGACAATCGGTAAACGTAAAGCACTTAGGAAAATATTTGCGAAAAACATATGAAAAATGCTATGAAAAGAGAAGATATATCTATTTAGAGCGTGGATGTACCAAGGAAGAAGCCGAAAAATTAGCCAAAGAAGACGCCATCGAAAAACGAAAAGAAGAACTTGCAAGTGGGGTACAAACGATACAATACCAAATCAATACACTCATGACAACAAATGGACAAACTCCTTTTGTTACACTCTTTATGCACTTAGACGAAAAAGACCCATACATCGAAGAAAATGCACTCATTTTTGAAGAAATCTTTCGTCAACGTATCCAAGGGATTAAAAATGAAGCAGGCGTGTACATTACACCAGCCTTTCCAAAACTCATTTATGTACTGGATGAAAACAACTGCTTAAAAGGCGGAAAGTATGACTACCTAACGAAAATTGCCATCGAATGTTCCGCCAAAAGAATGTATCCAGACTATATCTCTGCAAAACTGATGCGTAAAAACTATGAAGGCAATGTATTTAGCCCAATGGGATGTCGCAGTTTCTTGTCCCCATGGAAAAATGAAAAAGGAGAATATGTCTTTGAATCACGTTTCAACCAAGGGGTTGTTAGCCTAAACCTTCCACAAATCGGAATTATTGCCAATGGAAATGAAAAAAGATTTTGGAAGTTACTAGACCAAAGATTAGAATTGTGCTTTGAAGCACTGATGTGCCGACACAAAGCCTTAAAAGGAACCATTGCAGATGTAAGCCCAATCCATTGGCTCTATGGAGGAGCCGCACGTATGCAAAAAGGAGAAACCATCGATCAACTACTCGAAGGTGGATTTTCCACCATTTCACTCGGGTATATTGGAATTTACGAAACGACAAAACTCATGACAGGAAAGAGTCATACCACAAAAGAAGGCGAAGAATTTGCCCTTCGCGTGATGAAGCATTTGCGAGAAACAACAGACCGATGGAAAGAAGAAACGAAAATTGGGTTCGGCCTTTATGGAACGCCAGCAGAAAGTTTATGCTATCGTTTTGCTCGAATTGACAAAGACCGTTTCGGAGATATCCCAGACATTACAGACAAGGGATATTACACAAATTCTTATCATGTGGATGTACGAGAGAAAATTGATGCTTTTTCAAAATTATCCTTTGAAAGCAAATTTCAAGACATTTCCTCAGGAGGAGCCATTTCCTATGTGGAAGTACCAAATATGAAGAAAAACTTAGAAGCTATGGAACAAGTGGTACAATTCATTTATGATAATATCCAATACGCAGAATTTAATACCAAATCCGACTATTGCCATAATTGTGGCTTTGATGGAGAAATTATCATCAATGAACAAGGCGAATGGGAATGTCCACAATGTGGAAATAAAGACCATGCCAAAATGAATGTAACCAGAAGAACTTGCGGGTATTTAGGAGAGAACTTCTGGAACGCAGGAAAAACAAAAGAAATTAAAGCAAGAGTATTACATTTATAAAGGAGAACAAATATGAATTACGCAGATATCAAAAGAATCGATACAGCGAATGGAACAGGAGTCAGAGTATCGGTATTTGTCAGTGGTTGTAATCACCACTGTAAAAACTGTTTCAACCCAGAAGCATGGGACTTTAATTATGGAGAAGTGTTTGGAGAAAAACAAGAAAATCAAGTTTTGGAATACTTAGACCATGAATATATCGCGGGACTTACCCTTCTAGGAGGAGAGCCATTTGAACGAGATAACCAAATTGGGTTATTGCCTCTTCTTCGCAAAGTAAAAGAAAGATTTCCAAACAAGGACATTTGGTGCTTCACTGGTTTTTACTACGATACCGAAATCATGGCAAATATGTATCCGAAATGGAAATGCACACAAGAAATGCTATCCTATATCGATGTATTAGTAGATGGCAGATTTGTCGAAGAGAAAAAAGATTTAACCCTAAAATTCAAAGGGTCAAGTAACCAAAGAACGATTGATGTACAAGAGAGCCTAAAACAAGGCAAAGTAGTATTACACGAATTTGAAGAAGTTAAAATTTAACCCAAAAGGTCCAGGTCTTCCATAAAATATGGCTAGCCTGGACCTTTTGGGTTATGCAGTTGTTAGTTCTTTCGTGTACAAGTAGAATGTGCTGCTGGACCACAGCTATTTGCGTACTGAAACACCTCATTCTCAATTAAATCGCGAATGAGAAAGGGTCGCCCGCAAAGTGGGCACAAATCACTGGCGCTTCGGGGAAATGCAAAGGATGTTGTGGCAATGAAACCACCATAGATTTTCTGAAATAGTTCACGCTTGCATACAAAATGCTCTGGTACGACAGAAATCTTTTGCTGAATTTGCCAGACATTGGCATGGGCATCCAATAAATACCGACCAAAAACAATATATTCATTTAAGGACGACCTGGTCTCTCGGTACCAACACCTACGTTTTCGTAACATTGTAAGGTAGGTATACATGTCGATAAGAGAAGCACGGATGCCAGAAAGTGTGTCAATTTCTGAACGAGGGGCAATGATGATGATTGGCTCGTAGGAAACAGAAGCCACCAATCGTTTTCTTTGCCGGAAAGTGGAAAATCTGGTGTAATTGGCCTTTTCTGTTTTCAGGAACTCATAATACTGTTCTCCCACCAAAACGGGGTCGCCAAAAGGGCTAAAATCGTCGATGTGCCAAACAGAGCCTAAAACTTGAATGCTAACCTTGTTTAGATATGCCACATGGGAAAGTACAAATTTTCCAGCGAGTTCGCCGGATTGGTGCCGAAATTCGGTAATGGGTACGTGCTCGGTAATCATATCATACGACAATCTCCTCACTATTCAGATTTTTCCGCGAAACTACTGCATAGATATCACCTTTCCTTTCAGACAGTTGTCTTTCGAGTAGGATTTTCAATGGATGTATTTTGAACAAAAGGATTGTATCACAAATTAACATAAAGCACAAGCAAAAATGCCAGATAACTTTTGAGTATCTAGCATAAAAAGATTATAAATCGTCGAGTGTCTTAACTGGCTTCTTCAAGAAATAAACATTATAGATATTAAAAAATGTCCAACGAGAACCACTATCATTCGTATAAGACTTCTGCTTTCCAAGAGATAAAATTCCATTTGAATTGTTATAAGATTTACTCATTGTAACAATATTTTCACCATCGGAACCTTCTACATAAGAAAAGGCAGTAATTGTAATTAAAAACTGATTCAGTGTGGCATTTTCATACTGTTCCATATTGGTTGCTGATACACTTTGCGCATATCTTGAGTTTAAGCTACCTTGTAGTAATACGAAATAAGTAGAAACACCCTCTTCAAATTTTTTACGAGCAAATTGACGAATTTCATTTGCCATTTCCTCTGCACTTTTATCGATGGCATTTTCTACGCCGATAGCATTTCCCAATTGTTGCTTAAACTCATTGAGTTCCACGTTTTCTGGCTCCGGCTCTGTTTCCGTATCTTCATTAAGAGCCATTGCAATAGTAGGTTGTGGGTTTCTTTTGACTAAGTAGACATCATAAATATTCCAAAAAGTCCATTTTGTGTTATAGGACTTTAACCTGCCAAGTACGAGTGTTCCCGTGCTTTTATCATAATTCTTGGTCATGGATAGGATATTATGACCATCATTTCCACTGGTATAGGTCATCGTTTGATTTACAATGATAAAATCTGCTACATCAAATTGTTCGTAACCATCAATATTAGCAACTGAGATGGTTTGCTCATAACGAGAACTAAGACCAGTTGCAACCACCACTAAATCAGACTGAACACCTTCTGCATAGTTGGTATTTCCAATCTGTTCTAAGTTTGTAATATAACGATTAACAGACTGCGCAGGAGAGGTAGCAATGCCTAAGCTTGTAATTGTATGAGCAATCGATGTCTTGAAATTTTTTAACTCCATATTTTCTTTTACTGGTGGATTAACGGATGGAGTATCTGGTGTCGTAAATTCATTTCCCAAATAATCTTCTGCTCGAAAATCAATAATATAATTAAAGACATTGCCTTCTTCATTACTTGCGTTTTCGTGAGCTTTTTTCGAAGCAAGTGCTTGCTGAATGGCACCATTTTCTCCAAAAGCAAAGTATGAAGAAACGACTAACAAAATAATCATAACAACAATGGTTGTGATTAAAGCAAGAATAGTAATTCCACTTTCTTCTGTGAATCTGGTCGGTTTCCTATCTTTTGATTTCATGAAATAGAACCCTCTTTTCATTTTCATTTGTACAAACTAATTATAGCAAATGAAAAATACAATAGCAAGATTTACAAAATAGGAAAACGAAAAATAATAAGGAATACCAAAGAGAGCAAGGAAATAATATAAATTTTGAATTGACAGGAAGGAAAATTGGATAGTGTCTAATCGGAAAACGAAAAAATGGATAGAAAATACAGGAAAAACGAGAGAAAAGCGGAAACTAGTATTGACAATTCTAAGCCTAGTGCGATATAATACCTATTGTATCAAAACAGGACTAGTCCTGTTTACGAAGAAAAACAAATCCCATACGTAAGTGAACGTAATTACCGGAAGGAGGGGAATAAATAAATGTCAGAGGTTAAAGTTAATAATGGAAATATAGAAGATGCCTTAAAAAGATTCAAAAGACAATGCGCAAGAAATGGGGTATTACAAGAAGTTAGAAAAAGAGAACATTACGAAAAACCAAGCGTAAAAAGAAAAAAGAAATCCGAGGCAGCAAGAAAAAGAAAATTTTAAGACAAAACGGTTTCCGAGAAACGGAAGCCGTTTTTTATTCAAAGGAGGCAAAAATATGTTAAAAGAAAAATTATTAGAAGACTTGAAAAATGCTATGAAAGACAAAAACATCAACCGAAAAAATGTAGTACAAATGGTAAGAGCAGCAATTTTGCAAGTGGAAAAAGACAAAGCCATTGAGGTAACAGATGAGCAAATTCTAGAAATCATTGCAAAAGAAGCCAAAAAAAGAAAAGAAGCGATTACAGATTATGAAAAAGGTGGTAGGCAAGACTTAGTAGTACAACTCGAAGAAGAAATCGCGGTACTTGAAGAATATTTACCAAAACAACTTACGAAAGAAGAAATTGAAACCATAGTAAAACAAGTCATTGAAACAACAGGATCAAGTACTATGAAAGATATGGGAATGGTCATGAAAGAAGCAAAAGCACAAATGGGAACATCTGCAGATGGTAAGACCATATCCGATGTTGTAAAAAGCTTACTTGCCTAATCACGAAAAGGTGCATTTTCGCGAAATGCACCTTTTCATTTGTTCAAAAAAGTTTTGAATAGATTTATTCAAAACATCTTATAATAAAGAAAGAAACGAAAAGAAGAAAGAAGGAGAAATTGTGTCAAATCAAAAAAGTGAATTAAAGGAAGGAATCACCTTCCACTCAATCGAAACTAACAAATTCAAAACCAACTTATTTGCTCTTTTTATTACAATTCCTTTAGAAAGAAACGCAGTTACCACTAGAGCCTTATTGCCAGCCGTTCTTCGTAGAGGTTGTAAAACCTATCCGACCCAAGAACAAATTAACAAAACCTTAGAAGAAATGTATGGAGCAACCTTTGACTGTGGAATTGATAAAAATGGAGATAACCAAGTCATCAAATTCTATATCGAGGGAATTAACGAAAAATACTTGCCAGAACCAGAGCCGGTCGGCGAAAAATGCCTCGATATGCTCTTACAGGTTGTGCTTAATCCATTAATCCAACAAGGAAAATTCCAAGATGACTATGTGGCTTGTGAAAAAAACAATTTGAAAAACATTATTGCATCTAAAATCGATAACAAACGCCAATATGCGTATGACCGTTGTATCGAAGAAATGTATATGGACGACCCTTACGGTATCTATAAATATGGCTATTTAGAAGAAGTTGACGACATTACACCAGAAAGCCTAGCACAAGGGTATGAAGAATTGATAAACCGTGCCAAAATCGATATTTTTGTATCAGGAGACCAAGTTCAAAAATTAGAAGAAGTTGCCAAAAATCATCCGCTCATCCAAGCACTTAACCCACGAAAACCAGACTTTTGCCTAAATCAAGTAATCCGAGAAGAAAAAATTGAATTCAAACTAGAGCCAAAAAAAGTAGTCCAAGAAATTATGCAAGTCAACCAAGGAAACCTAATTTTAGGGCTAGATGTAGGGGTAGAAACCGAAGAAGAAAAAGAAGTTGCCAACCTATACAATGCCATTTTAGGAGGAGGAGCCAACTCAAAACTTTTCCAAAATGTGCGTGAAAAAGAGTCCCTTGCGTATACAGCAGGTTCTAACTACACCAAGCAAAAAGCAGCCATTTTCGTACGTTGCGGTATTGAGATGGAAAACTACGAAAAAGCCGTCGCTATTATCATGCAACAACTAGAAGATATGCAATGTGGTGTTTTTAGTGAAGAAGATGTTGAAAGTGCGAAAGAGTTAATGAAAGCCAATATACGAGGAATACCAGAAGAGCAGGATGCAGAACTTACCTATGCTTATGGACAAGAAATGGCAGGAAAAGAAACCACGCTAGACGAATATGCAAAAAAAATAGAGGCAGTAACCAAAAAGCAAATTGTCGCACTTGCGAAACGAGTTCGTATTGATACGGTATACTTCCTTAGAAGCGGAAAGGAAGGCGAAGTTTATGAAAATAACTGAGAGTGCAAAAATTCAAGAAAAAATTTATGAAGAAACCCTAGAAAATGGGCTAACTGTTTTCATTGTACCACGCACCACAACTGAGAAGAAGTATGTCATTTGGGGTACGAGATTTGGATCAGTGGATAATCATTTTATCATGCCAGGTTCTGGAGAAGAAGTATACATTCCAGATGGGGTAGCCCATTTCTTAGAGCATAAAATGTTTGAACAACCAGATGGAACCAATAGCCTGGATACGCTTATGGCACTTGGCGTTGACGCTAATGCATATACCACCAATGACCATACAGCTTATCTGTTTGAATGTACAGACCATTTTGAAGAAGCCCTTGCAGAACTTATGAACTATGTGCAACACCCATATTTTACAGACAAAAATGTGGAAAAAGAAAAAGGCATTATTGGGCAAGAAATCCGTATGTATGACGACGACCCAGCTTGGACACTTTATCTCAATACAATGGACTGCCTTTATGAGAAAAACCCAATCAAAATCGATATTGCAGGAACCATTGAATCCATTGCACAAATCAATCCAGATGTCCTCTATAAATGCTATAACACCTTTTACCATCCATCCAATATGATATTGGTAGTAAGCGGAAATGTAGAGCCAGAAGAAGTTCTAAAAACTGTCAAAGGGCATTTGCTAAACAAGCCAAAACAAGAGGAGATCAAGCGTATTTATCCAGAAGCAGAGCGAAAAGTAAAATGCCATCAAAAGGTTCATTCGGCCGAAGTAAGCACACCAATTTTTATGATTGGTATTTTGGATACAGAAGTAGAACAAAAAGACCAAGTCAAAAAACACATGGGAATTGAAATTGCACTAGACTTGCTAATTGGTAGAAGTTCGAAACTTTACCAAATGTTATACAATGAGGGAAACCTCTCGACACAACCAGATGGAGATTATGAATTTTCCAAACAATATGCCCACGTCTTACTTGCTAGCCAATCCAAAGACCCAAGAAGAGTTTACCAAGCCTTTTGCGAGCAAGTGAAAAAGATGCAAGAAACCGGAATTTCCGAAGAAGACTTTGTGCGTAGTAAAAAGAAACTCTATGGCAAATATGTGATGGAATACAACGATATTGATAGTATTGCACGTATGCTTTTAGCAGATACTGTCAAAGGAATACAAAGTTTTGACTATATCGAAAGATATGAAGAAATAACCAAGGAATATGTAGAAGAACTACTAAAAACATATTTTATAGAAAGAAATATGGTACTTTCGATTGTAGAAAATCAGAATGTGATTGCAGAAAACGAAGACTAAATTAGAATAATCAAAAAAAGAAAAGAAGAAGCGCACCTTTTGGCAAGCCGAAAAGAAGCTTCTTTTTTTGTAGAAACAGAGAAAAAGAAGAAAAATGCCTGGGAAAAACAGGAAGATATAGTAACTAATGTCGAAAAAACACATACGAAAAATGCTCCAAATCCCTTAAAAATCAACAAAAACATTGACTGAAAACAAAAAATATGTTATCTTTAGGATATACAAAAGAAAAAGAAGGAGTTGATAGTATGTTAAATGATGAAATCTGTAAATTAAGAGATAAATTGAATGAAAGTATAGAAGCAGGAGAAGATTATAGCATAATCTATCAAATAAGTGTGGAATTGGATGAACTAATCGCGGAATATTACCGTGAAGCAATGTAAAAATAGAAGAAGAAAGAACCAGAGAGCCAGAAAAAACTGGCTCTCTTTCTTTATTTTACATAATGTGGTATAATAAAAAAGATAAGAATTGTTGAATTCTTGAAAATCCAATGTATTGGAAGGAGGCAAAGTTTTCAAGATACCCCGAAACCACAACCAAAAATCATAACATAGAAAGGGTAATGAACATGGAAAAGAAAAAGCAAAACCGCGCTCGCAAGCGCACCCGGAAAAAGAGAAATGTAGTAGGAATTGTCCTCATGGTGATGGTCATCCTACTGACCCTGCTCTTAATCGGGATCCTCATTTTCGTAGCCGTCAACTTAAGTGGTCACCCGAATGAGGTAGTAGACCCCGAAACCCAGCCGAAAGCATGGAGCCCCGTCGAAACCACGGACCTCAGCGAAGACATCTTTTTTGCAAACCACACCAGAGCTACGTTGGGCGACCCGAAAATCGCCGGCGATGTTAGCCAAATGCAACAAATCGGTCGGTGGAACCACATGACCGAAGCGGTCGTCAACTATCACATGACCATCGTGGAAGAAGAAACCTATGGTGCCACCGCCTATATTGGCGAGCGGTGCTTGGGAAAAACGCAAACCAGACAGATTGATGTCTACAGCACATCTGACAAAGAGCACGGACAGTGGTATCTCTTGGAAGTGCAAGAAAAGGATTGCTTCCATGCAAGCCAGTATAGTATTGCCCCCGGCATGTATTTCTGGAAAGCAGATGGCAGTAGTCCCATTTACACCATTCTGGGAGAAATCACAGGAACCCAAAAAGACCATTTGATGGAACTTTTGAGCAACTACCTGCTCACTACATATGTTTCTTATGTGGAAGCACGAATGGGTGAGTTGCAAGTCCAAGCCTACTCGGCTGGAAGCGGTATCACGACCATGACCCTGAAAAATGATACCGGAATGGCAATGCTTACCGGGAACGTAGAAGAAATTGGGAGTATGACAGCCAATTATGCGGAAAACGAAGGTGATACCGTCTACAATTTTGTTATGGAAGTAGCCTACGGCGAAACCTACGACATCGGAGTGGTGAACCTGGAACGGAAAAATCCATATAATTGGAAAGATCACCCCAATGAAATCTCTTTCTGGAATGGAGAAAAAACACAAGCGGCGACCTTAGAGGACGTCGAAAAAGCCAATGAAACTTGGCACCAACTCCACATACCAGAACAGTTTTCGGCAAGAGTAACCGTAAATACCTCAGCCGTAGTAATGGCACACAGTCAAAAGCAAGTTGACAACTACTACATTGTATGTAGTCAACAGCAAATCCTGAACGAAAAAGCCTACCACCGAATTTCCATCGAGTATATCAAACGAGGACTGGCAGACAGCGAAATCCAAGCTGGAACTTACATCTTTGATGATGAGTTCATTTGGACAGACATCGGTGTCCTTCGGATTGAAAATGCACCGAGGCTGTACGAGATTTTGAAGTCCTTTGGGACGGAAACCTACTTAAATGCGAACTGGCAAATGGGTATGTGCGGAGATATGTATCTGGAAATGTACGAAAACAAGGATAACCACCGCATTCACTTGATTGAAAGGGGCGACCAGATTTCTGGACATCCCAATTATGCGAAAGTGATTGCAAACAACCAGTACCAGATTGAAGAACTGCAAACCCACACCAGTTACCGAGCAGAAGATAAGTGGGATGTATCCACCAGCCTGGAGGCAACCATCAGCTACAAGCCGGAAAAAGTAGCCTTTTCTTTACCCAGTGTCATAGAGAACTAAAGCCAAAAGGGAAAGAGTGAAGCAGCAACTGACGCTTCGCTCTTTTCCCTTTTCTTTTTGCAAAAAAACAAAAATACAAAAAAATATTGCAAAACCTGTCAAAATACTTTACAATTAGGATAAGGTATATTAAAGTAAGGAGGAGAGCAAGATGAAAAAAAGAATAGGTCAAATCCTTTTTGTCTTTGTCATACTGTTTGCCATTATTCATATTGCAACCATTCCATGTCAAGCAAGCTGGGTAATTAGCGACCCAGGTGCATTACAACCAACTACAACAACGATGCCAAATGAGGCACAAGTTATGGCAGGAAAATTACTCGGTATTCTACAAGTGATTGGCTCTGTTATTGCCGTGATTGTCTTAATTGTACTGGGTATTCGCTATATGTTAGGAAGTGCGCAAGAAAAGGCAGATTACAAGAAAAGTATGATACCTTATGTCATTGGAGCAGTCATTGTTTTTACTGGAACCGTCTTCCCGAAAGTCATTTATGATGTTGTTACATCGATACATTAGTGGTAAAACTTGAAAGATTTTACAACTTGTGGTATAATGAAAAGGATAGGAGGGAAAAGAAATGAAAAAAGCAAAAAAGATGTTAATTTGTATTTGTCTTGTAATGCTTATCTTGCTTATCCCAACTAGCCAGTCCTATGCCTTGAGCGACTTGATTTCAGGAGCAGATTCCTTTATTACCAAAGGAGTGCAAGCACCTGGAGCAGACGATACCTTAAGTAAAACATCTGTGGTGGAAATGTCCAATAAAATATTAGGTGTTTTAATTCCACTCGGAAGTGTAGTGGCAGTCCTTATGGCAGCCTACTTAGGCATCAAGTTCATGACAGGAGGAGCAGAAGACAAAGCAAATGTAAAAGAAATTCTAATTCCTTTTGTAGTCGGCTGTATCGTTTTATTTGGTGGATTTACTATGTGGAAATTAGTCGTAGAAGTGCTTGGAAATGCACTCGGTTAGAAAAAAAGTTTTTAACATTTCTGAAAAGAGATTTTAAATAAAATTTCAAACTTGAAAGGGGTGAAATTGAATATGAAAACAAGAACCTTAAAAATGATTGGTACAATCGCACTAGTAGTTGTAATGGTTGCATCTTTAGCAAGTGTTGCACTAGCTTATGACCCAAGCCAAATCGCACCAGATACAGGAGCTGGTACACAAGTACAAGGTATTGGTGAACAAATCATTGGTATTATCCAAGTAGTAGGAAGTTTAGTAGCAGTAGGTGTTATCGTTGTACTAGGTATTAAATACATGATGGGTAGTGCTTCTGAAAAAGCAGAATACAAGAAAGTTATGTTACCATACATCATTGGCGCAGTACTAATCTTCGCAGGTGTTAACATCGCAAGTGCTATCTACAAAATGGCTAGTCAAATTACTGCTGGCTAAAATTAGTATGACAAAAAGATTACAAATCCATAACATTTATATGAAAAAGTGCATGAAAATGCACTTTTTTTCTGTTTTCTATTACAATTCTAGACTTTATTTGATATAATAAATTAGTAGAGTTGTATACAAAGGAGGAAACTGTATGGGAACATACAATTTACCAAGAAGTGTAAAGGGAGAAGGTAGAATTTTGTTTATCTTTTCTACCAAAAGTTTAATTTATACCGGAATACTAGGAGGCATTGGTGTGCTATTTTTCGCACTCTTCAATGCCGTTGGACTAACCGTTGTCGGCGTAGCAATCTTTGCTGTCCTTGCTTTACTTGGTTTTATTATTGGAACCTTCAAGATACCAGAGATTACAAGCATAGAGTTTACGAAAAAAACTAGCGGAGAAGCAATCGATGATGTTATTAAAAGAGCGTTCTTTTTCAAAATGAAAAAACGTAAAGTCTATACCCTAAAGGAGGATACAAAAGATGATTGATGATATTAACACACTAACGATGATTTTATTTATCATTGTAATTGCAATCGTTATGCTGTTTGCCGTGCTATTCTTAGTGTATTTCAAATCCAAAAAAGGAAAAGAAAGCAAATCTTCAACGATACCAGAAAGCACAGACAAGAGAAAAGAAAGTAGCAAACGAGCAGTACCAGAAGAACCAGTGGAAGACTTTATGGAATTTGATACCATTACGGATAATATGATTGAAGTAAAAAATGGAATGAAATATATCATGGTAGTGGAGTGTCAAGGAATTAACTATGACCTTATGTCTGAACTAGAAAAAAATGCGGTAGAAGAAGGGTTTGTACAATTCTTAAATACACTTCGTCATCCCATCCAAATCTATACCCAAACCAGAACGATTAACCTAGAGAGCAGTATTCAGACCTATAAATCGAAAATTGAAGAATTAGAAAATAATTTGGAAAAAGCCAAAACCGAATATACGAAAATGGTGAATTCAGGCAATTATCCAAAAGAAGAGTTGGAGAAGGCACAATTTGAACTAACCAAACAAACCAACCTATATGAGTATGGAAAAGACATTATCTATAACACCGAAAAAATGAGTTTGAACAAAAATGTATTAAACCAAAAATACTATATTGTAATTCCATACTATGCAGACGAATTAGGACAAAACTCTTTTGATAAAGAGGAAATTCGTAATTTATCTTTCTCCGAGTTATATACGAGAGCACAATCCATTATTCGTACGATTGCAGCTTGTGGTGTGAATGCTAAGGTATTGAATTCGGACGACCTTGCAGACCTACTCTATGTAGCATACAACCGTGACGAAGCAGAGGTTTATGGAATCGATAAAGCACTTCGTGCAGGATTTGACGAACTTTATTCAACAGCACCAGATGTACTCGACAAGAAAATCCGCATTTTGGATAAGCAAATTGAAGAAAAAGCATTTGAAAAAGCAAACCAACTCATTACAGAAGTAAAATCCGAAAAGCAAAAAGCAATCGAAGAAAAACAAGAGAATGTAGACGATTTAATCGACCAGCTAGCAAAAATTATCTTAGAAGAAAATGCAACCATGATTGGAACGGATGTAGCAAAAGATGCGATAAATAAGATTGATAAACAAAAGCAAAATCAAGAAAAAGGAGGAGAAACACCAGATGGCCAAAAAACAAAAAGAGGTAGAAGAAAGAAGACCGTATAGTGACTACACAAAGCCAGATGAGTACAAGATTTTGAAAAAGAAAACCATCAAAGAACTCATTGCACCATCTGGAATTGATGCAAGTAACATTGACCACTTAGAGATTATATCCAATGTAACACGTTATGCAAGAAGTTTCTTTGTATCTGCACTTCCTAGAATGTGTACATTCCCAGAACTATTTCGAGATATGTACCTATTTGGAGATATTAACACCTCCATTTACATTAACCCAATTCAAGAGTCGAAATCGCAAAACGAATTAAACCGTGTCATTAACGAACTTGAAACGGAAAGAATTGTGGCAGCAGACCGAGGAAACATTAACCGTGAGAGTACCATTACGCAAAAAAGATTAGAAGCAGAGCAACTAAGAGATGAAATTGCAGCAGGTTTCAATAAGTTGTATGACGCATCCGTAGTAGCCACCTTGTTTGCGTATAACTTAGAGGATTTAGACCGTTATACCAAACTACTTGCAACGGAAATGTCGAAATCATTGGTAGGCGTAAAAACAGCATGGGGTATGCAAGAAGACGCTTTCAAGTCCAATCTACCATTGATGGATGACAAAATCCACAAAACACATACATTTGACCGTAATTCGATGGGAACCGTATTTCCGTTTACGACTTCTGAGGTAGGACATCCAACTGGTATCCCACTTGGATTTAATAAACAAACGGGAGTACCAATTTTATTTGATAACTTCCATTCCTCACTTACCAACTACAACATGGTAATTTTCGCAAAATCTGGTGCTGGTAAGTCTGTAACCATGAAAACCTTAATTTCACGCTCTGCTGTACTAATGGGCATTCAAAGTCTAGCACTTGACGCAGAAGGTGAGTACCGTATCGTGGCAGAGAGTTTGGGTGGAATTAACGTGGTTCTTTCCCCAACATCAAAAACTGTTATCAACATATTCGATATCGAAACAGAGGTTACCAAGGACGAAATTACCGGAAAAGAAAGATTAGTACTTAATGTAGAAAATAAAATTGAGGATGTTACTCAAGCCCTATTAACCATGGCAAGAGGTAGTACCAGAAGCCAAGATGTAAACGAACTTACCAAGCAAATTATTGCAGAAGCAGTTGGCGAAGAATATGCAGCACTTGGCATTACAGCAGACCCAAACAGCCTATTTGAGTCCACCAAAGATATGATGTCTGGCAACTTACTTGGTAGAACCAAAAAACAAATGCCTACCATCGGTTCTTGGTATAAGAGAATTCAAGCAAAAGCAATGGCAAATGATAACTCAGACTATAAATTCCATTATAGTTATTTACTAAAAGTTATGAAACAATACATCCGTGAATATGAAGGACAAATGGCATACTTTGATGGACAATCTACCTTCGATTTATTAGACGGAACCTTGTTTATTAACCTAGATATTTCTCAACTAGAGGAAAGATTTGCAAGACCACTTGCACAGCAAATTCTGCTAGCTTGGATTTGGGAGAAATATGTAAAGAAAAATAGTGAAGATAAACGTAAAGCAGCTAAGAAAAGAGTACTTGTCGACGAGGCATGGATGCTCCTTCCTTATCCAGAAGCAGTAGATTTCTTAAACACAATGGCACGTCGTGCCAGAAAGAGAAATGTTTCCCTAGCCATCATTTCCCAAAGATTTCAAGACTTCTATGAGAAACCAGAAGCACAAGCGGTATTAACTTCATCCGACACAAAATTATTCCTAGCACAAGATAAAGCGGAAATTCAATATCTCAAAGAAGTATTCAAACTAAGTGAAGGAGAGGCAGGCTTCTTAGTAACTTGCTTAAAAGGAGAAGGCTTGCTAAAAGTTGGAGCAGACACAGCCATTATTGAAATCCGACCAACCGCCAAAGAGTTTGAATTTGTGGAAACAAACTTAAATAAACTAATGCAAATGAGAAAGAAAAAAGAAGGAATTTAATGGGAGGATGATATGGAAACATTAGTAGAAAAGAAACATATCATGAAGAAAGTCATCTTTCTTCTCGTATTTATCATATTATTTAACTTTATATCTCCGCAAATTAACTGGGCAGCCAATACTACCACAACGCCTAGTGCTACCAATGTTGTAGCAGGTCAAACTTCAGCAGCAGGTATGGGATATGAGGCAGCAGAATGGGTTGGTGGTGTTTTATGGACACCAATTCAGGCTCTATTCTTAGGTCTTCGGAGATACGATTGTTACCATTATGCAAAAAATGGTTTATGGACTAGAGTCTTCCTTTATTGTACTTAGCACCAGTTCTGGCATTGGTTCTACCATCCTTGGCTGGATTGTAGGAATTGGAACAGCAGTAGGACTTGTAGCTCTACAGTTCATACCAGTTGTAGGACAGGTATTAACTGTAGGAATTGTAACTGCTATTGGAGCAGGTGTCGTCGTCGGCATTACCGTAAAAAATTTAACAAAGCCAGATACATTCTATTTACCGGTATTTGGATTATCTCCACAAGAGATTTTTTCCAATGAAGTACCAATCTTAGATGTAAACTTCTTTAAACCAAATACCTATACGGCACAAGACGGAAGCGGTACACCAGTTGAGTCGTCAGCTGCTATCTTACAAGAAAATATTGCGAAATGGTATGTAGCACTACGAAACTTTGCGATTGTAGGATTACTATCAGTTCTCGTATATATAGGAATTCGTATTCTATTTAGTAGTGCGGCAGGAGAAAAGGCAAAATACAAAGAAAGATTAATGGATTGGCTCGTTGCCATGTTCCTACTCTTCATGATGCACTATATCATGTATTTTGCAATTACTTTAACAGAAGCCATTACAGATGCGCTAAAAGAAAACTTAAAAGATGTTGTTGTTAATGTAGGCGACCTTAGCAACTACAAGCAAGAGGGAGATATTGCAACGATTATTTCAAACAACACCTTGTCTTCTGGAAATGAGTATGGAGATGCAGGAGATACCTTATGGCTTACGAACTTTATGGGGCAATCTAGAATTCAACTACAAATGATTAACGAAAATAGTAGTGGAGATACCAAACTAATGCAATTTGGTTACACGGTTATTTACTTTGTATTCATTATCTATACGGTTGTGTTCTTGTTCCAATACTTGAAACGTGTGGTATATATGGCATTCTTAACGATGATTGCACCAGTTGTAGCCCTAACATACCCAATCGATAAAATGAATGATGGAAAAGCCCAAGCCTTTGATATGTGGCTAAAAGAATATATTTTCAACTTGTTATTACAACCATTCCATTTATTACTATATACCGTTCTAATCGGCTCAGCAATGGATTTTGCAGCAGAAAATACAATCTATGCGATTGTAGCGATTGGCTTCTTAATCCCAGCTGAAAAACTACTTAGAAGGTTCTTCGGATTTGAAAAAGCACAAACTGCTTCCATTGCAGATGCAGCCGTTGGTGGTGCTATGATGATGAAGGGCTTAGATATGGTAAAACGAATTGGAAAGACGAAAGAAAAACCAGAAAAAGAAAACAACCGTGGGAAAATTCGTACCCAGAAAAATACCAATGCAAATGGTGTAAATGGTATGCTTACGAACAGTTTTGACCGAAATCAAGGACGTCAACTTGGAGCAGGAGGAGAAGGTGGAGCAAATGAACTCCTAGGAGGAGAAGAAGAGGCTGCTCCAACATTAACAGCAGGAGGAGCAAGTGATTCCCCAATTCTAGCATCTGGTGGACAAAGAGCAGCATCTACACTAATAACTAGTCCAAGTGGAAGCTTAACAAGTGGAAGTGCTGGAGGAACAAACTCTGGCGGTGGAAGCGGACTTATCTTGCCAGGAGGAGGCTCTACGAGCGGAAGTGGAGGAGTAGGAAGTAGCCTTGCAAGTCAAATTGAAGGACAAGAAGGATTTAGGCAAGACCCAAATTCAGGACTACTTTTATCCAATACAGCAAGAGAACAACAAGCACAAGCAAGAAGAGAAGTACAAGCAAGAGCTGCAAGTTCGACCCCATTAAGAGGAACGATACGAAATGATGGAACTGCACCAAGCATTCGACGAGGAATTAAAAATGTAGCAGCAACGTATATGCCAACAAAACGAGATGTTGCTTTGGGAGCAGCAAAAGGAGCTAGATTTATTGCATCCAGTGGTGTGAAATTAGCAGGTAGAGCAGCAGGTATCACAGCTGGACTAACAGCAGCAGCAATAGCAACCACAGCAAGTGGAGGAAAAAATGCAACCAGTTCTATCAGCGCAGGACTTATCGCTGGTAATGCAGTAGGCGGAAACTTAGCGGGAACAGCCCTAGGAGCAATGCGTGCAGATAGTAGAAGAACAGATGAACTTCGTAATGCTTTTGAAGAAGGACGACTTGGAACAGAGGCATATCAAGATAGAATTCAAGAACAAGCAGATGAGCATACGATTGCTAGTAGAGAAGTTAGACAACAATACATTCAAGAATTTGGCTCTGAAGGATATAAAGAAAAACTAGAAGCATCTAAAGCATATCGTAAAGAAGGAATTACTGACGACAAAATGATTATCGAGGCAATGAGCCTAGGAGCAGAATTTGGAGAGGATGATTCACAAAAAAGAATTTTAGTTGCCAAACTTGCATCTACTTATAAGAGTGAAAAAGATGTCCAAGCATTAAAGAAGAGATTAGTTGAAGCAAAAGGACTATCGGAAGAAGATGCTGAAATGGTTGCTAACGGCGTTCGTAAAATCAATAAATTGGTATAGTGATACCAATGTTGGAGGAGAAACTATTATGTTTAACAAATGGATTAGATATTTTAACCAACATAGGAAAAAAGTATTAACAATTTGTGCAGCAATAGTTTCTTTTTTCCTTGTCATTCAATTTCTCAATAATATGGTAAAAAACCGCAAACAAAAAGAACTGGAAAACCGTGTTTTAGCCAATGAAATGGCGCAAAACCTAATTAACCAAGTCGGCGACCCAGTTGCGAACCAAACCATTGAAAAAGAAAAAGTAAATGAAATTAGTGGTTCTACCACAACCAATATCGAAAATGAAGAAACAGCGATTAAGCAATTTATTGCCTATTGCAATGAAGGCAAAGTAACGGAAGCATATTCTATGCTTTCCGAAAGATGCCGAGAAGAAGTTTTTCAAACCGAAGAACAGTTTCGCCAAAACTATTATGCAAGTAAATTCCAAACCAGAAAAGTAAGTGAACTATTAAGTTGGATGAATGGGCCTTATGGAAGGACATACCGTGTCCGTTTGTATGAGAACTTACTAGAGTCTGGCAATGACGAACTAAGAGCAATCGAAGACTATGTTACGGTCGATAAAATAGATGGAAAATATGTACTTGCTATCAATAATTTCATTGGCGGAAAAAAGATTGGAAAATATTCTTCTGCTTATGGCGTGATTGTTCAAGTCAATGCAAAAGATGTATATAGCGAATATGAGCAATTTAATATCAGTGTCAAAAATGATACACAGCAAAGCATTTGCTTAGACCCAAAAGAAAATACCAATGCAACGTATTTAATTGGCGGAACGGAAGGAAATGTTACCTATACTTCCTATATCCATGAATTAACCGAAGAGGTATTAGTCGTAAAACCAGGTGAAGTGAAAACCTTTATGATTAAGTTTAACAAAGCCTATACCGGAAAAGATACGACCAATTCCATCCGCTTTACCAACGCTGTATTGGATTATGAGGGATATCTAGCAAGTGAAAATAAAGCAAACTATAACAAAAAAGTACTATTGTATGTAAACTTTTAGAAAAGGAGTGGAGCAATGAATGATGACCAAAAATGGCTAGATGGTATCAAAAATATTGGAAAAGCCGTTGGAAATTTTATAAAAAAAGTTCGGAAAAAAATATGCAAAAATTGGAATTATCACTCTTCTTATCTTTATTTTTATTGCTGCACTTTTTTGGGGCGTTATTGATGGTGCATTTAAGAAATTAGGGGAAGTAGCCAAAAGCCTAAAAGATGTTGTACAAGTACAAGATAAAAATATTGTCATTCCAGATGATTTTAAGGAGCAAATTCAAAAAAGATTGGAAGCAGTAGGACTGGATGCGGGAGAATTGAACTTAGGAGGAAATCTGGAATATCTAACGAATTGGATGGAAGCAGAAATTGTAACTTCTTATCCATACATGGGAGGAAATGGGCTTCAAGGGGTCATTACCCTAAAGAGAGGGAATACCGATGGAACCTCGAATCAATTAACCTATACTGAACTAGACAATCTTAGAAGTATGATTGCGAATCAAAATTCAGCAGCACGAAACTATTTCGCAATGGATGGAGATAATTTTATCATTGCAAAATCCAATATTGCTTCCGATGGTACCAATACGTTAGAAGAATATCCATTCAACTATATGATGATGGTATCTCCATATTCGACACCATTTGAGTTCTTTGTGGCTTTATGCTTAATTACACAAAGCCCAGAATTCGTGAATGCACTAGCGGATTATACGAAAAATACCACCATTGAAATTACCATTTTAGAGTCCTTAACCACAACGACTACCACGACACAACTATCTGGAAAAAGAACGGTTAGTACCTATACCAAAACCGGAAGTGTAACAACAGACCCAGTCGTAACGACAACAGATTACAATGAAGACCCTGTAACAGAAGTAAGCTACTTTACTGCGATTACACCGATTGTAACAGAGGCGAGAACCTTGTTTGTTGAAAAAACAGTAGAGCCAATCTTTACGGATAAAACACAGACACCAGACCCAGTCGTAACCAACGAGCCAGACCAAATGGGACAATATCGTTTAATCAATACAGAAACCAATCAAGTACCAGTAACCAATACCACGACAAACACCACAACGACGCAAAATGTAACAACCTATACCTATGAAAAGGTAGATTTAACCGAAAATAAAAGAACGGTTACAACCACGACCCGATACCAAACATGGCAAGCAGGAACTACTAGTTTGCGCGATAATACCGATGCCTTCCTTGGCTTTATTGTTAGCAATACAGGCGAATTGCCAGGTGCAACAGCAGGTTCACAACCAGCACAAGAGATAGATATTAGCCAAGTAACTGGTTTTGCACGAACCATTTTAGAAAAGGCAGCAGAATGTAAGCAATATGTTGCAAGTAATGGATATACTTATGGAGCAACTGGTAATGTGCCAGTATCTGGCTCCAATGGAACCATTGATTGTAGCGGATATGTTTCTTGGGTTCTTTATGAAGCAGGATATAAGGCGACCTTTAGTGGACACCAGAAAACCGTTAGTTTCTTTGTGAATAGCCCACCGGCAGGTTGGGAGGTAATTACGAATTTTGATGCCATCCAACCAGGCGATTTAATCATTATGAACGATAATGAAGGACATCAATACGGGCATATCCAGATTTATGCAGGGGGCGGACTCTACTATAACTGTGGCTATACAGAAGCCATCCAAGAGGCAGGCGCTACTTCGTCAAACCGTTGTCGCCAAGACTTTAACTTTGCCTTAAGAGCAACAGAGCCAGATGCAGGAGAGCAAAATGGAACAACTGCAACCACTACCACAACACCAGTGGGAGGCGTAAATGCCGGTCGTGTTGTTGAAGGAAACCTAATCCTATACAAAGTACCAGGTAGTAGTGCTCCATTATCTCCAAAAGAGAATTTAGTAACCGGAGCAGAATTGTTATTCAAACTACTGGGTTCGAGTGAAAGAACTCAAATCTATGAAACCGTTATGCGATATATTCTTTATCGCTTAACTGGAAGAAGTTATGGTGTTACTTCCTTAGATTTAAGTATCTTTGGAACAGACTCTTTCAGCAGTGCAGGTGGTCTAATGGGCGGACTTGCAGGCTATTTAAGACAATTTGCACACTCTGGAGAAGCACCACAATCCACGGACGGAAAATATTATTTAATGTATGGCGATGGTGTTGGATGGCCAACCATTGGAAATGCAGATATCCAGTGGAAATCCCACCATAGTCAGTTTAATAAACAAGGAAAAGTACTAGAAAATGGACAAGAAAAAACAGTCGACAGTGTGGAACAATATGTAGGTAGTAAATTACCAAGAGGACATGAAGCAGAATATACCAATGCAGAAGTAGCAAGTTACCAAATTTACATTGAAAAAGAATTAGTGGATAAAATTGGAGAAGAACTACAATCTGTATACCTAAACAAAGTAAATACCGATACAGCAGGACTTCAACTATCCATGCAACAAAAATGGGCATTAACTGCGATTGCCTATAATTTTGGACACTTGCCAACGAGAGATGGCAAAACCTTCAAACAAGTATATGAAGCAGGCGCAGGTCTTTATGAGATTAACTCATGGGAGCACAACCGATATATTTGGGATAACTGGTGGTGCAAATTAGGTGGTGGCGCACCAGGTCATATTCCTTCACGAGATGCTACTTTTGAAACTTATGTAAAAGGAATTTATGATTATAGTCAATCACCAGCAGGAGAATTATTTGCTAGAACAAAATATATTTACTACACAGCAGCACAACTTGCGATGTTTGATTATGCACCAAATAAACCAATCACTAGAACAGCTGCCAATGAGCAAGAAATCTTTACTTATGAAGAAAGATCTGGAGGAACGGTTGGTTCAACATCCATTTCTGGTTATGAATTCCAAACTTATACCAGTTCCAATGGAAAAACCTATACTTGGTACCTACAAAACTATGGACCATGGGTAAATGAAACATCAGGAGGCGGAAGCACAATGGCAAATGCAGGATGTTTCTGCACAACAACCAGCACCATTGCAAGTGGATATGGAAGTACAAGACTACCAGGCTGGGGAAGAACCATTTATGAGTTCAATCTAACCACAAGAGCGCTTGGTTCTGGATGTCCAGGGGGTGTTGCAACCCAGTTATCTGCTAGCCAGTTAACAGAAATTCGAAATCATTTAAGAAATGGTGGAGAAGTTATTGTCCATGTACAGGGCTCCGGAAGAGGCGGAACAAGCCGTTATACAAGAGATCAGCATTGGATGCCGATTGTAGATATTAACGAAGACGGAACCCAAATTTATAACATGAACACAACAAAAGGTTCGCTTAATAATGGGCAATCCGGCTGGCTATCTATTACAGATGTATTTACCTCTGTCAACTGTTATCACTTAGTAAATGGACTAAAATAAGGAAAGGAGTACGATGTTTTGAAAAAAGTAAAAGTTATCATTATTCTTATCATCATACTTTTAATAATTCTAGCTGGAATTCTTATCATCCGCTTAAATCAAGAGAAAAAGGCCAAAGAATATGCTGAAAACCTAGACGATAATATTACACTAGAGGTAGAAGAAAAAATCATACCAGTTCGCGGTTATGAAGAGTTTTTTTCCATCGAGAAAATGATGTCCAATTACTATCTATACCTTAGAATGGGCAATGAAGAAGCGGTATATAACATTTTAACAGAGCACTATAAAACAGCAAAACGAGTTACCAATTCCAATGCAATTACCATTGCAAAAGTAGATAGTGGAGAGGGAACTACATTTCGTGCAAGAGAAATCTACTACAAAGACGATATTACAAGCCCAATTTATCTTGTTTATGGTATCATTGAACCAGATAACCACCAAGGAAAAGAATGTTATGCCATTGTTTATGTAGATGGCGAAACCGCTACTTTTGCAATCGAGCCAATTTCAAAAACAGCCTATGAGAACTACAAAACAGAGAAAAACGAATTAGCGCCAATCAAACTCGAGCAAAAGAAATTCAACAAATATACACAAGTAAAAGCAACCGAGGAAGAAATCATAACCCGTTATTTTGATACTTGGATCCGCGAAAACACATACTATCCAAATTATGCTTACACAAAACTTGATGCAGAATACCAAAAAGCAAAATACCCAAATGCTTCTAGTTATGGGCAATATGTAGCAAGAATGCAAACCGAATTTGCTTCTATGTTGCCAGAAGCCATCAAAGATATTTCGGAATTTGCGTCTGAAGAAGAATACTTAAACTATATCAACCAATATCAAAAAAAGGGAATGAAGCAGTATCGTGTAGACGAAAGAAAGGAATACACACAATATACCTTTATTGACGATTATGAAAATTACTATATTATTCGAGCAGTATCGCCGATGAACTATACCGTTCTATTAGACACTTATACAGTAGATATACCAGAGTTTATAGAGCAATATAACAAAGCAGATACCGCAGGAAAAATGCAATTAAATTTAACCAAAATCTTTTCTGCTATCAATGATGGAGACTACCGCTATGCTTACCAGAAATTAAATGCAAGTTACCGTAACAGTAATTTCCCAACACAAGCAAGTTTTGAAGAATATATTAAAACAAACTTTTTTACCAAGAACTTAATTGGCGTCAGTGATTTCCAAACTTATGACTATGTTTATCGTTATCAAGTCAACATTAAGAATGCAAATCAACCAAATGCGACTTATTCGGTAACAAAGACATTTTCTATGACATTGGGAGAAGGAACAGAATTTGAATATTCGTTCAATAAATAAAGACAAAAACACCAGTGAGAAATCACTGGTGTTTTGTGTTAGAGTCCTCTAACAGGGATTGGTCAGGTTACCACTTTCCACAGTGGAGTTCAATTTGGGAAACAATGTCAGGCTTGAGAAAATCCGTAAGATATGGTGTGTCTTTCATAAGGTCGCAATTCACAGAAGTTGCATCACTGGCATTTGTCTTGAAAAAGGCTAATGTTTCTTGTAAGATTTCTTCTTGAGCAGTGAGTTCTTCCATCTGGAGAGTTGCATGACCTAAGGAACAGGCATGTCCAGATAGAATTGGGAAAAAGCCGAACTCATTGGTGTATTCACACCAATATCCCTGCTCGCCTGGGTTGGGAAAACAGTAGCAGACAGGTGTAATCGAAAAGGCGTTACTCATTTGCATAAAAATAAGCGAACCATAAGGGGTATATAACCCTTTGACATAGCGGAGATGCCCATATAGATTAGGGTATGCCAAGCTAACATAGCCTTGCACTGTGTCCTCGATTTCACTCGATTTTACCAAATAGCCTTCGAGATCTGTTTCTCGCTCGCTCCATTTTCCCTTTTGCTCAAATTTGATGGAAACTTTGAACAGTTGTATTTATAAATCCCTCCTAAAATAATGGCAGGGGGTACTTAGTGACTGACCTTCACTAAGTATACAATATGCTAGCACTTGGCTCACATAGAATGTACGAAATCATTATATCATAAAATTATGTAAAGTTCAACTGCAAAAAAGTAAGGAGAAAAGTGAATTAAAGATTGACAATATCTAGTGGTAAGATATAATGAAGATAGTAGATAAAAGAGGAGAAAACAAATGAAACAAAAAATAGGAATAATTGTCGGAATTTTAGTTATCATTGGAATTAGTGCAATTACCTTTGGCGTAATGACTGCAAAGAAGGACGAACCAACCAAAACAGACCAAAACCAAAATCCACCAGTTTTGTTAGAAGGAATGAAAGCTATTACCTTTGAGGAAGGAAACGAAACACCAAAGGTATTAGGACAAGAAGAACAAAAAGAAGGAACTTGGTATGAATATATACGTCAAATAGAAGCAACAGAAGCAGGTGGAACGAGTAGATGGGCAAATGCTATGACACAAGATGGTAGTATGTGGGTATGGATACCAAGGTTTGCATACAAAATTCAATGGGATAGAGAAGAGCAAACCGGAAAGATAGAGGTTGTATTTTTACAAGGAATGACGAATTATAATAAAGAAGGGAAAGATGTTACTAAACTAGGATATATTGTACATCCAGCCTTCCAAGATGGAACGGAAAACCAATTTGCAAATGGCGAATGGGATAAGGAAATTACAGGTATTTGGGTTTCTAAATTTGAAGCAGGCTTTGCAGGACAAAAAAATACAGCATCCGAAAATATCCCAGTCGTAGACACTAATCTAACCTATGAGAGAGATGGCAAGAATGTATTTGGAAAAATCCAAAAAGAAGACACCAAAATCACCTATCCAGTATTTTTAGGAAAAAACTATTCTTATAACAACATTTCTGTTGGAGAAATTTACAACCTAGCAAAAGCTTTACCACAAGATGGAAACCCGTATGGATTGAATAGAGCAGCGGATAGCCATTTAATGAAGAATAGTGAATGGGGGGCTTGTGCTTATTTAGCTCATAGCCAATATGGAAGAAATGGAACGAAAGTATCTATCAATAATTTAGAAGTATCCAAAGCAGTAGCAGGAGCAGAAACGGTTACCGGATATGCGGGAAATACTGTAATTGCAACGACTAACCATGTAGAAGAAATCCAAGAGGCGCTACAAGATAACTATGCGGATAAATCCTATGCGTGGTACACCAAAGAAGGACAATTAGCCAGTACAACGGGCAATCTATATGGTATCTATGATATGAATGGAGGCTCAAGCGAGTATACAGCAGGGTATTTAGAAAAAACGGACGAAAAGGCGAAGAACTATGCTTCTTCGATTTTGAAAAAACCAGGAAGTAACAAGTATTGTACAGTTTACAAAGCATCCAGCGAGGATGCAGGAGCCTTAAACCAAAACTATGATGCTAATCAAAATCGATATGGAGATGCGATTGCTGAAACATCCAAAAAAGGAAACGGTTATACTTCTTGGTTTGGAGAAACCTCGATTTATATTCGAGACAGTGCAGGGTTTTTCTTGAGAAGCGGAGATTATAGCAGGGGAAAATATACGGGACTATTTGATTTTACAAACCATAGTGGACATTCTTTTGGTTCGTATAGTTTCCGTTGTGTTTTAATCGCAAACCAAGGATAAAGAAGTGGAGAAGTTATGAAAAAGATAAAAATATGGACTTGTATGTTAATTATTTTGTCAAGTTTAATCTTCCTATTACCAAGTAAAACAAATGCAGTTTGCAATACGGCTAATTTTACAAAAGATATTCGTGCTGTCCGATTAACACTAGCAGATGGAACGGTTTTTAGCAATATGCTAATCGAAACAGGAACACTCCAATCCCAACCAAATGTGGGTGCTAACAATTTCAAGGACCTCAATTTGATCTTTTTAGTAAAAGCAGAAGATGCAACTGCTGTGGAAACTATTAAATATGGAATAAATTCTTTCCTAGAGCAACTATATGCGTTTTATGGAAATCCTGCTGATGGAAGTGCATTATCCAACAAAATTCGAATTGGAATTATCCCATTCAAAGATATTCCATCAACTGGAGCAGGGAGTACAACAAATGTGTTGAAAACTGGGAAAACACAAATTAGAAACGAGATTGCTAATCTAAATACGAGCCAAGACCAAAGTCTAAAAGATGCGTTAGATATTACATTGAACATTATGACCGAAAATAGTTCTGGAGGGCGAAACAATGATTTAGCACAACAGATTGTGTTAATCACAGATGGATTACAAGATGAGCAAGTATGTATGGATGCCAATGTGGTATTAAGAGACCTTAGTGATAATATGATTGCTATGTATGGTATCTTGTCAAATGTAAGCCCATCTAGCAATACGAATATGGATAAACTAACAACTGGAATTTACGAAATGGTTACAACAACTGTTAGTAGCTTGGGGCAAGTAGAAGCACAGTTATTGGGCTATGTCCTAGACTATATTAAACAATTTGGTGTAAGGACATCTACATTAACACCAATTGGAAGTGGGCTCAATACAATTTTTAGCTCAGAAGGAATTGTTATAACTGTAGACGAAGAATTTATTCATGGAGCCTTGCTAGAGATTGAATATGAAATGGCAGGTTCTCGTTATGCCTATTATGGCTCAGGCGATATTATTAGTTGTAGGATTCAGGATCATAAGGACGAACAACTATCCTTTTCGCAAAGTCATAAGTTACTAACAGAACCAACGAAAACAAATGCTTTTTATGGATGGCGTCAAGAAGGAGAAGATGTGGTTACCAATAATGATGGAAATACTGTGAAATTAGTACTTAGTACAGTCATTACACCAGAACAGTTAGATGATGCAGTATATGAAAATAGTGCAACTTGTGATTTAGTTTTTGATGTTGGTTCTTCTTCGACTGCAACTTATCGATTGACTGCAACTGCCTTGCCAGTAACTATTTTGCCACCATTTGGAAGTGAAAACACAGAGCAGCAACCAAAAAAATGGATACCATATGTGTGGATTGCAACTATCGGTATTCTAAGCCTAGGAATTGGCGGAATTTCGATTAAACTTGCGAAAAAAATAAAACAATAAAAGAGGAGATACATTCTCCTCTTTTATTATGCTTAAGCCTCTTCTTGATTGGTTAATTTTTCAAGAGCAAGTAGTTGCTCCCATCTTTCGTCAACTGTCTTTTGAAATTCCTCAATCATCCACTCATTTCCTGGTTTGAATAAATGTGCAAATCTCTTTTGTGGACGTAAAAATTCTTCAATAGGCAATTTCTTTGCTGGTTTATAAGTAATGGTATATTTTCCATCGACAACTTCATACATAGGCCAGTAGCAAGTGTCTGCTGCCAATTTGTTAATTTGCATTAACTGGTCTGTTGGATAACCCCAACCACGAGGACATGGAGCCATTACATTTAAGAAAGCTGGTCCTGATGTGTAGATTGCTTTTTCAGCTTTCTCATAAAGGTCTTTGAAATTTCCCATGCAAAGTGTTTGTGCAACATAAGGGATATGATGGGAGACCATAATACTGGTCAAATCTTTTCTTTCTTGCATTTTTCCTGGAACTACTTTTCCAGCAGGTGTTGTGGTAGTATCTGCAAATCTTGGTGTAGCAGAAGAACGTTGGATACCAGTATTCATGTATGCTCCATTATCGTAGCAAACATATACCATATCATGTCCTCTTTCCATTGCACCAGAAAGAGATTGAAGACCGATATCATAGGTACCACCATCACCGCCAAATGTAATGAATTTGGTTACTTGGTCCTCTGGTAATTTTCCTTGCTTTTTCAAGGATTTATACGCTGCTTCTGCCCCAGAACAAGTGGATGCAGCATTCTCAAATGCTGTGTGAATGTATGAGTCTGTCCAAGCAGTATATGGATACATACAAGTAGAAACCTCCATACAACCAGTTGCATTGGAAACAACAACATGGTCTTCTGGTTTTACTGCACGGAGTACCATGCGAGCAACAGGAGGAGCACCACATCCAGCACACATTCTATGTCCAGATGTAAAACGGTCTGATTTTGTCATAACTTCTTTCAAATTATATGCCATAGTTCTAACCATCCTTTCTTTGGTCTAATCCACGAACGCCTAAATGGCGGTATGGATTTTGAATTGACCCTGTTTTTACGACTTCTTGTAAATCTTCATAAACGGATTCAATATGTTTACTGGTAGTATCTCTTCCACCAATTCCATAGATATAACTTAAGGTTGGGATGGATACACCATTGGTATAAAGTGCAGAAGTAAGGTCTGAGAATAGTGCACCACCAGCAGCATTTAAGGAGTCTGCTTTATCTAAAACAGCAAGTGCTTTTACATTGGTTTTACGAAGTGCTTCTGCTAATTCCTCTGCTGGGAAAGGTCGGAAAACACGAAGTTTCAAAAGACCTGCTTTAATTCCTTTTTCACGAAGGCTATCGACCACATCTTTGGTGGTACCAGCAGTAGAATTCATACAAACGATAGCAATTTCAGCATCTTCTAAGCGATATTTTTCAAAGAAAGAGTACTTTCTACCAGTCATTTTTTCAAAATCTTGAGCCACCTCTAAAATAACTTGTTTTGCCTTTCGCATAGCAACTGCTTGTTGATATTTATGTTCTGCTAAAAAGGCTTGTAAATCCATTGGACCAACTGAAATAGGCTCTTGTTTATTTAATAAGTAATGGTCTGGATGATAAGTTCCAACAAATTCTTTTACTTTTTCATCCTCTAATAACTCGATATTTTCGATTGAATGAGAAGTAATAAATCCATCTTGGCAAACCATTAAAGGAAGCATAACATCTTTATGCTCTGCAATACGATGTGCCATAAGAAGATTATCATAAGCCTCTTGGTTATTCTCTGAGAAAAGCATAATCCAGCCACTATCACGAACTCCCATTGCGTCCGAATGGTCGTTATGGATATTAAGTGGACCAGAAACAGCACGATTTACCAAAGACATAACGATTGGAAGACGACTGCTAGATGCAATGTAAATCATCTCCCACATAAAAGAAAGACCATTGGAAGAGGTTGCAGTCATGGCTCTTGCTCCAGCTGCTTCTGCTCCAATACAAGCACTCATCGCACTATGCTCACTCTCTACCGCAACGAATTCCGTGTCGACTAAACCATTGCTAACAAAACTTGAAAAATATTGTGGTATTTCAGTAGAAGGTGTAATTGGAAATGCAGCAACAACATCTGGATTAATTTGCTTCATAGCAATCGCAGAAGCCTCGTTACCACTTAAACGTTCACGAATTCCCATACTAATTTCCCTCCTTACTCATCTCAATTGCTCCAAAGGGACATACCTTGGCACAAACGCCACATCCTTTGCAGTAATCATAATTAAAATCGGTACGATTTCCATCTGGTCCAACTGGAATCGAATTATCTGGGCAAACTGGGTAACAAAGACCGCATTGTTTACATTTTTCGGATAAGAAAATTGGTTTTGCACTTCTCCAGTCGCCAGTTTTGAACTCTTGCGCATTACCAGATTGTGTAATGACTCCGCCAGGCGTTAAATCTTGCCATGGCGTATTTTTATCAATATTCATTTTTGCCATATATAAAGTCCATCCTTTATCAAAAATTTAGGTTTCTAAAGGTCCTAAAACTTATATTTTCTTCACTTCTTTCAAAGCCATTTCTAATGCTTTCATATTTCCTTCAATTACTTCAGGCTTTTTGGCGAATTTATGACCGAAAGAAGATTTCATATCTTCTAAGAATTCTGCTTCGCCCATAATATTACTTACTTTTACGATTGCTGCAAGCATTGGTGTATTTGGGAAATATCTACCAAGTGTTTCCATGGATACTCTTCTTGCATCAATGGTGTAGATTGCACCTTGGTAATTTGGTAACACTTTTTTGAGATAATCTGCATCTTTTGTGGTGTTAATGATAAGAGCACCAGAAGTCTTTAGACCAGCGGTTACATCAACACTTTCCAAAAGAGTATCATCTACGACAACAACATAGTCAGGCTCGTAAACATTACTATGAATACGAATTGGAGACGTGCTAATACGGTTGTATGCTGTAATAGGAGCACCCATTCTTTCTGGCCCATATTCTGGGAAACCTTGAATGTATTTGCCCGTATTAAAAGCAGCGTCTGCGAGTAGCAAAGATGCAGTTTTGGCACCTTGTCCGCCTCTACCATGCCATCTAATTTCAATTAAGTCACTCATAATGAAAGCCTCCTTATTAAAAATATGAAGAAAGATTGGAATTTAGCACCAAGTCTTACTTCAAACTTATTATATGTTTAATCAAAAAGGATGTCAAGGAAACCGAATGACTAGCCAAAGAAAAAATGCTTACGGAACGTGGGAAGGGAAAGGAAAAGAAAACCCGAAAACAGCATTTGTTGGAAAGTGCCGTTTTCGAGTTTTGCAGTATGTGGTTAGCGTAAATCAAAGGGGTCGGTTTCAAACCGGTTGATAAAATCTCCGCTGTGCCGTTTCTCAAAGTCTACCTCGTAATCGTCGGAAAATTGTAGCAAGAATTTTTGAAAAAAGCAAGCGGTAAAAGCCTTGTAATTTTATGGAAAAAATGATATAAATAGGACAAATATTGTCTAATCGCAAAACATACCATAAAATGTACCAATAAACCGAAAATGATCCGAACTAAAGCGAAGACACAAAGGAAAGAGGTACAAAGTATGAAAAATGAAATTGCATTAAAAGAAGAAAAGGTAAATCCCATTTTTGAAGAAATTCGAAATCTGGTAAATCGCAGTCGAGAAAGAGTATACAGTACAGTCAATACGGAAATGTTAAACTTGTATTGGAACATTGGGAAAATTATTATGGAAATCCAACAAGGCGACGAAAGAGCCAGTTATGGAAATGCAGTCTTAGAAAAGTTATCCGAAAAACTGACCAATGAATTTGGCAAGGGATTTTCAAAAAGAAATTTAGAAAGAATGAGAAAATTTTATATTTATTTTCCAAAAGCGACAACACTGTCGTCGCTTTTGAGTTGGTCCCATTATTTAGAACTAATCAAAATTGAAGAAGAACCCAAAAGAAATTTTTACTTAAAAGAAAGTATCAATGCGAGATGGAGTGTACGAGAACTACAAAGGCAAAAAAACTCCTTGCTGTATGAAAGACTAGTTTTATCCAAGGATAAAGAAGCCATTTTGGAACTAGCAAAAGAAGGGCAGATTTTGAAAGAAGGAAAAGACTTAGTCAAAGACCCATTTGTATTAGAGTTTCTGAATATTCAAGAAAATACAGACTATTTAGAAACCGATCTAGAAAAGAACATATTAGCCCATTTGAAGGAATTTTTGCTAGAACTAGGAAAAGGCTTTATGTTTGTGGGAAGTCAAGTAAGAATAACGTTAGGCGAAGACCACTTTTATCCTGACTTAGTATTCTATAACCGATTGCTCAAATGCTTTGTCATCATTGACCTAAAGATTGGAAAGATTACCCACCAAGATTTAGGTCAAATGCAAATGTATGTCAATTATTATGACCGAGATGTCAAAAGCAAAGAGGAAAACAGGACAGTTGGAATACTGCTTAGTACAGAGAAAAACGAAACCGTTGTAAAATATACCTTGCCAGAGGAAAACGACAGCATTTTTGCTTCGGAATATAAACTACATCTACCAACGGAAAAGGATCTCATAAAAGCAGTGGAAGAAGAGAAGAAGAACTTAGCATTAACGATGGAGAACTCCTAATCTCTCACCTAGATGGAAGAAGTGCTAGCAAAGGAAATAAAATTTTAGATAGAACCAGAAAATCGATTGACAACGGTATGGTTTTTGGGTATGATAGAAGAAGGAAATCTTCTGAAAAGAAAGGAAGAGGAATATGCAAAGGAAAAAAAATATGAAAAGTGAAAAAGGGTTTATTGCACCTCTTGTTGCAGTAACACTATTTTCTTTCTATATCATTTTATTAGGATTGTATGCACGAGCAAGTTTTGTGCGTAGGTCGCAACTGATGGCAGATATTGCTCTAAAAAGCCATTATGAAGTAGAAGTTGTTGCTTTAATGGAAAGAGCACAAAATTCAGGCTTTGCTTGGAAAAAAGTAAATGAAGAATATGATAATGTCAAACAAGTGGTAAAAATGACTTTTCGTGCAGAAGATACGGAGCATGACATAGCCATCAGCCTATTTACGAGAAACCTATTTAATGGACATTACAATGTTGGGTATCTAAAAAATGGTGTCATTTCAGATAATAAAGAACATCCAAACTCCATTTATACAGACCTAATCCATGTTGGTTCTGCGAGAGTGTATCGCTGTTTTGGACAAAATGCAGATACAGAAGTAACTTGGATAAGTTACCGCGAAGATGGTTCATTTTTATCTGAAGCAAATGGAGAACTCTATACAAGACCAGAAGGAGCGGTATATTTCCGTGTTATGTGGTCAAAAGGAATTACGGTTAGTGAATCCGAAAAAATCTATATCTATTCTTCCTATGCAGGCGATACTAGCACACCAGTGTATGAAGAACCATCCAATAAAATTCGTGTTTTAATGAATGGAATTGATATCAACGATAAAGCAAGTATCACTGCTTATGAAACAAGCGCAAGTAATAATCGAAAAAGAGAATTTGTATTAGAAGTTCGTAATATGCCAACCGAAGGACCACTAAAAATTAAAATTCCAGCCAATAGCATTTCGCGTGAAGTAAATGGAACAAAAGAAACCAATTATCAAAATATATGGTACACAAGATTTGTTGTGAAATTTAAGAACTAAGGAGCAAACAAGGAGATTTGCTCCTTTTTGCATGGCTTTTTTCGGAAAAAAAGACAAAAATAAGTCTCTGGGCTGAAAAGGTCCGTATCCTTTGTGTCAGAAAGGTTACAGAATTGTAATAATTTTGTAACTATTTTTTCGAGATACATTGACTTTTCCTCAAATTCAAGATATGATATAAAGGAAATTAAAAAAGAGGCAAAATCTGAAAAGCGTAAGAAGTTAAGGAGGAGAAAATGGGAGAAGTTATAGTTGTTACATCAGGGAAAGGCGGAGTTGGAAAAACAACTACAACAGCTAACCTCGGAGCAGCATTAGCACTAAAAGGAAAGAAAATTGTATTAGTAGATACTGATATCGGACTAAGAAACCTTGATGTTGTAATGGGATTAGAAAACAGAATTGTGTATGACATCGTAGACGTTGTAGAAGAAAAATGTAAATTAAAACAAGCACTAATTAAGGACAAGCGTTTTAATGAGCTTTTCTTACTTCCAGCCGCACAAACAAGAGATAAGAGTGCCGTAAATGAAGAACAAATGAAAGAACTTACAAATAAGCTAAAAGAAGAGTTTGACTATATACTAATCGATTGCCCAGCAGGGATAGAACAAGGTTTCAAAAATGCAATCGCAGGAGCAGACCGAGCAGTTGTTGTAACGACAGCTGAAATTTCTGCAATCCGTGATGCAGACCGTATTATCGGACTATTAGAAGCATCTGAATTGAAAAATCCAGAATTAGTGATTAACCGTATTCGTCCAAATATGGTAAAAAAAGGTGAAATGATGGACGTAACAGATATCGTAGACCTACTTTCGATTGATTTAATCGGAGTAGTACCAGATGACGAATATATTATCACTCAAACCAATAAAGGAGAACCTGTAGTATCCAATAAGAAAGCACCTTCTGGCAAGGCTTATATTGAAATTGCGAGAAGAATTTTAGGAGAGAATGTAGATATTACTATACCAGGGTCAAGTGAAGGTTTCTTCCAAAAGATCAAAAATATTTTCTCAAAAAAATAATACTATAGGGAGGAATTTTACGAATGTTTGAAGGAGTAGTGAACTTTTTTAATAAAATGAAAAAGAAAGACACCGATAAAACAAGCATGAAAACCAAAGATGCAGCAAAAGAAAGACTACATCTTGTCTTAATGCAAGACCGTGCAAACGTATCGGCAGATTTCATGGAACTAATGAAACAAGAAATCATCGATGTCATCAAGAAATATATTGATATAGACGAAAAAGAAATCGATGTAAAACTAACGAATAAACCGAATTCAGATGGAACCACAGGGGCTCCCATCTTATATGCAAACATTCCGATTGTTAGTATCAAAAATGAATCTAGAATTGCTGCTAGTGAAATGAAAGAAGCAAAGAAAGAAGAACCAGAAGACGTAGCAGAAAAAGAAGAGATACCAGAAACAGTAGAAGAAATCGCAGATGAAGACAACCAAGAAGAGGCAGAAGAGAGCCCAGAAGAAGAAAACGTAGCAGAAAAAGAAGCAACCAAAAAAGCATAAAACAAAGTAGAGCAGATGTATCATCTGCTCTATCCTTGCTATGGGAAGGAGATAAAAAGCGAAAGAATATGAAGAGTAGAACCTTAAAAAATATGGAATGGAGTATTTTAATTTGTGTTGCCCTATTAGTTGTAATAGGGTTAGTTGCGTTGTATTCTGCAACACTTGGTACAGGACATGAAGAGTTCAAGAAACAAGTGATGTGGCTTGCCATTAGCATACCATTTCTTGTGATTACCATGTTCTTAGACTATGAGATTTTAGCTAAAATTTCTCCTATTCTATATGGAATTTCGATTATCCTACTCATAGCCGTTCTGTTTACTGAACCAATCTCAGGAGCATCTAGTTGGTTTGTGATTAAGAAGACTATCTCTTTCCAACCATCCGAATTTGCAAAAGTAGCGGTTGTATTAGCCTATTCTTACCTTGTAGCAAGGCTTCAAACCAAAGGAAGGGACGAGATTAGCAGACCAACCAGACTATTTGCTTCCTTACTTGCAGTGGCAGTACCAGTTTTATTGATTGTAAAACAACCAGACTATGGAACTGCAATGGCTTTCCTATTTGCGATTGTTGCGATTTTATTTGTCGCAGGAATTAAAAAGCGATATATTTTCATTGCTCTTGCACTTGTTGTGATAGCATTACCGTTGTTATATTTCTTTGTTCTACCAAACCATGCAAAAACAAGAATTGATGTATTCTTAAATCCAGAAATTGATGCTAGAGGAAGTGGCTACAATATCCTACAATCCAAGCTTGCCATAGGAGCAGGAGAAATGTTTGGAATGGGAATTGGAAAAGGAAATCAGACACAACTTGGCTTTTTATATCCAAAAACCACAGACTTTATTTTTTCCGTGATTGGAGAGGAATTAGGATTTGTCGTTGGCGCCAGCGTGATTGCGTTATATATTCTTCTCATTACGAAAGCCATCTATATTGCCAAAACCGCCAAGGACGATTTGGGCTCATATATTGCAGCCGGAATTGCTGGTATTTTCATCTTTCACATGATGGAGAATATTGGAATGACGATGGGGCTATTACCAATTACAGGAGTACCACTACCATTTGTTAGTTATGGTGGGAGTTCGCTCGTTACCAACTTAATCTTAATTGGAATTTTGTTAAGTGTTAGTGGAAGAAGAAAAAAAGCAATCTTTATGGAGTAGAAAAATGGAAGCAGAATGGAAGATTGGAGATTGTAACTTAAAAAGTCGTTTATTATTAGCACCAATGGCAGGAATTACAGACCATGCCTTTCGTTTGGTGTGTGAAGAATATGAGCCAGGACTTGTGGTAACCGAAATGGTAAGTGCCAAAGGGCTGATGTACCATGACGAAAAAACCAATTTATTACTTGAAACGACGGGAGAAAAAAGACCGATTGCCATTCAAATATTTGGAAGTGAGCCAGAAGCAATTTCCTATGCAACACACTATGTAGAAGAAAAAGCAGATATCATTGACCTAAACTTTGGTTGTCCAGCACCAAAAGTTGTAAAAAATGGTGATGGCAGTAGGCTATTGCAAAATTTGGCATTAGCTCAAAAGGTAGCAGAAGCGGCAGTCAAAAGCACAGATAAGCCAGTAACGGTTAAAATGCGTTTGGGCTGGGACAATGAACACAAAGTGGCAGTAGAACTTGCTAGACGACTCGAAGACGTGCGGCGTGAAGGCAATTACAATACATGGTAGAACACGTGAAGAGTTTTATACCGGAACCGCGGATTGGGACGAGATACGAAAAGTAAAAGAAGCGGTATCCATTCCAGTTATCGGAAATGGAGATGTTACCGATGGACCAAGTGCCAAAAAAATGTTAGAAGAAACTGGCGTAGATGCGGTTATGATTGGAAGAGCAGCCCTTGGAAAACCATGGATTTTTGCAGAAATTCGTGCTTACTTACAAGGCAAAGAATTTGCTATAACAGCACAGGAAATATTAGCGGTTATCTTAAAGCATATTGACTTGGCAGTTGCACAAAAGGGCGAGAATACAGCTATCAAAGAAATGCGAAAACACATTAGCAGTTATGTTAAAAACCAAAAAGACGCTACGGGGCTAAGAAATACCATCAATTCGTTAAATACAAGACAAGAAGTAGAAGTTTGCCTGAAAGAATATTTTAAGCAAATTAGGGAATAGGGAAAACCCTCCGAGAATATATACATACAAAGAATAGAGGAATACTCTATTCTTTTTTGATGAAAAAAAGGAGGAGAGAAGCATGGCGAAAAAGTGTTATACACCAAACAAGAAGAAAATGTGGATAATCCTACGGGATTGTACTACTTTTTTGTGTTTTTTTTCTAGTTTTTAACATGGTTGTTAATAGAATGGGAAAAAGTGGCCATACTATCAGTAAACACGGATTTCAAGAAATGGAATCCAATCTATGGAAGATGAGCAAGTATCAAGCAACCATTGAAGTAACCATACAAAGCAATAAAAATACAAATACATACACATGTAAACAAGAATATGAAAAACAAGGCGAGAAAGAAGTTGCAACCCAAGAGATATTGCAACCAGAAAATCTAAAAGGCTTTCAAATTATTCGTAGAGGAGAACAGTTAGAAGTTCGCAATACCACCTTCAATTTAAGCAAGATTTATGAAAAATATGATGAAATGCTAAAAAATGATTTATGGTTAGACGATTTTTTAGCAGATTACCAAGAAAGTCCAAACAAAGAGAAACTGGAAGAAGAAAATGCGATTGTTTTTCAAATTCAAAAGGAAGATAGTCCTTATCAGATGAAGAAAAAGTTATATGTAAGCAAGGAAACGGGAAAACCGCAAAAACTCGTGATTGAAGACAAGAACCAAAAAAATCGTGTTTACATATTATATAAAGAGATCGAAATAAAGACGGAAGAAAAATAAATTCGGAAAACAAAAGAGAGAAAAACAAAAAAGATACGTCCTACCTCGAAACTCTCTCGTAAGCACTACGAACCATCCCATAGAGGAAAAGCAAAAATATTAGGAGTGAAGAAAATGGTAGTTAAAAGAGGCGATATGTTTTATGCAGATTTAAGTCCAGTTGTTGGTTCAGAGCAAGGAGGCGTTAGGCCAGTCCTCATTATTCAAAATGATATGGGAAACAAACACAGTCCAACGGTAATTGCAGCAGCCATTACCTCGCAGACTGGAAAATCGAAGTTACCAACGCATATTGAAATTGGTTCAAAAGACAATGGACTAAAATCGAATTCGATTGTATTGGCAGAACAGATACGAACGATTGATAAGAGCAGGTTAAAAGAGAAAATCGGTCATATTGATGACCAAGAAGTGATTGCGAAAATTAACAATGCCTTGGGCGTAAGTTTTGGAATTTAAGAAAAAAAGCAACGAGTATGTCGTTGCTTTTTTCGTTTCTGTACCGTGTTCCGATAACGATAAAATTGGAAAAGTTAATCTATAAGTTAATATATCATAAAAGTAGGTAAAATGTCCAGTGAAAATGGAAAAAGAATGGACTTTCTCCATTCTTTTAGATACGTAATGCTTTAATAATTTTAATTTCTTGATTAAGTTTGGCAATCATATCCTCACGTAAATCCAATGCTTCTTGGTATTCGGATAAAATTTGTTTGTAATTTTCTAAGGTTTCATCATGCTTTAATAGCATGTTAATACCTTCGAGATAGTAATCTTTTTGCTTCTGCTTTTTGCTATTATTCATTTTTTCTTCATACGAAGCAATCAGATTAAGACGTTTAATTTCTTCTTTTAGATAAGCTACATATTCCGAAACACCACTAATTTCATAAAGGGTATCGTCAATTACTACTTTGAACAGTGTTTTCAATACCTTTGGGTTAATCTTTCCGCTCTTGGAATGACCAGCAAGCATATCTAAAGCAATCGAACGTAAGTGTTCTTCTGGTCTTGCGTCTTTGATTAACTGTTTCAAGGTTTCGGAAATATTGATATGTGTTTTATATTGACGCTTGGTTACAATCGCGTCATACTCATCAGCCACACGGATAATTTGTGCAACATAAGGAATGTCCTTTTTGGTCTTTCCATTTGGATAGCCAGTTCCATTCAAAGCCTCATGGTGATTGAGAGCACCTTCCGCATAAGGACGGAGTTTTAAGTCTTTATAACACATATCATAACCAAGTGTGGTATGTGTTTTCATAATTTCAAATTCTTCTGGTGTTAAACGGTCTGGTTTGCTAAGAAGTTCTGGTGGAATAAAGATTTTCCCAACATCATGTAAATAACCAGAAATTGTAGCAAAAATAATGAAATTTTTTGAACAATTCAAATATTCACAAATTCGGCAAACCAAATTTGCTACATTTTCACTATGGGTTCGGGTAAAAGGGTCTAACCTTTCCAAAATATCTAATTGATATTTCATAACACGATCTAAGTTATATGATTTTAAGTTGGTTGGACTATAAAAATCAACTGTACTTGAAAACATAATTCAAATTCTCCTTCTCCTTTGTGCTCGTTACCAAAATCATACCACGAAAAACTAGAATTCTCAATCTTTTTCCAAAAGATTTTTTTGTACTTTTGCAATCACTTGATTAACGTCAAGATGTGGAATTTGTTTGTTTTGCATTAAGATTTCTCCTGCAACAATCGTTGTATCAACATCCAAACCAGATTTGTTATACACCAAATCGGAAATGAGATTGTGGTTTGGCATAGATTTAATGGTCCCCAGATTAGAAGAAATATCCACCAAAATAAGGTCAGCTTGTTTTCCCATTTCAATACTACCAATTTCTTTATCTAAGCCAAGAGTCTTAGCACCGTTAATGGTAGCCATACGAATTGCATCTTTAGCAGTCAAACGTTTTTCATTTTCGGTATGAATACCACCTTGGATTAAACAAGCCATACGCATTGCGTCAAATAAATCTAAATTGCTACCACTTCCTTGCCCATCCGTTCCAAGTGCAACGAGTAAATCATTTTGCAAATATGAAGTGGTATCAGCAATCCCGCAACCAAGTCGTAAATTGGAAATTGGATTATGAGCAATGCCACAAGTTAAGGTTTTCAAAATTTGGATTTCTTCTGATCCAAAATGAACACAATGTGCTAAAATCAGGCGATTATCTGCAAAATGTTTTGCTAGTACCTTGGCAGGGGAGTCTTGGTGCAATTTGCGAATATCTTCTGCCTCTTTTTCGCTCTCCAAAAAATGAATATGAACTGGTAAATCATATTCTTTTGCAAGTTCAGCAGCCTGTTCTAAACAAGCAGGAGAACAAGTATAGAGCGAATGAGGAGAAACCGAATAAGTAATGCGTGAGTTTTGGGGATCTCTTGTTTCATAAAACTTGCGGAATTCCTGCACGCGCTGTTTGCTTGCTTCTTCTCCGTCCGAGTCCATCAAAACACGTGTTAAAACGGCACGCATTTTGCTATCTATGGTTGCTTTGCGAACAGCATCTGAAAAGAAATAGTGGTCATTGGTACAAGTAGTACCAGTGCGAATTTGCTCGATATAGGAAAGGAGTGTTGCGTCATACACTTGCTCCTCGGTTAATTTAGCCTCTAATGGCCAGATTTTATCGTTAAGCCAGTCATAGAGATTGCAACCTTCAAAAGTTTCGCGGAAAATGCACATGGGAAGATGGGTATGGGTGTTAATAAGACCTGGCATAACACACTTTCCAGAAGCGTCTAAAACGGTGCAATTCTCGAAATCTGCTTCTATTTTATCTTGCACTTGTACAATTTTCCCCTCGGAAACCAAGATATCTTTTCTTTGAAACGACATATCTGTATAATCTTCTGAAAAAATTAGGACAAGTCCATTTTGAATTAACAAATTTTTCATAACTTACCTCTTATCAATTCTTTTTTTGCATTATATCGAAAAAGTGAAAAAATAGCAATGGGAATAAAAAAGAATGAGAGTAGGCGCCTAGAAGTTTCCAGACGCCTACGTTTGCCACTCAGATTTTCTCAAGAAGAGGGATGGGTAATCGCAAAAATAGCGATTTTAAGCGAATACCACAGTCCCAAGAACTTGGACCAAATTGTCCGTTTGGGAACTTCCCAAGGTTTTATCACTCCAACCATGGAACCAGATACAGTAGGGGATGGAATACGGGGTTCTTCTTCCGGATACCAGCGAGAGTCCCAATCCCGTATCACACCAACTCGCATACGATGGGGATTTACTTTTTGACCCACAGAATTCGCCTCTTTTCTTTCAAGTTGTTACTATCATTGGCTTATTCCGAGTGGCATGCCAAACGATATTACCAAAAGTATAACATTTTTGGCAAAACTTTGCAATGACTACGAATATGAGGAGATAAGGGCGAAAAAGAAAAAACTTTCAAGAAAATAAATGGAAATAACTGTAAAACAAAAGAAAGCGTGGTAAGATAGGAATATCCTTTCTGAAAAGGAAATCTTGGAGAAAGGAGGTATACAATATGAACGGATATCTGTCAATATGGATTCTACCTCAGAAAATTGAAAAATTGGAAGAAGAATTGAATACATACAAAAACAGAGCAGAAAAAACTGAGAAATCAGTTCAGGGCGGTCTCCCAGCTGCCTTGTTTTTGGCATAAAAAAAGATATGTGATTCCCATATCACATACCAGTATAGCAATAATGAACGGATACTTGCTTACTAAAAATAGTATAGCATTTTTCTCCTTTCTTGTCAATCAATTTCTAAAATTTTCCAAGCAAACGCCCCTCTCCAGATGAACTAGAAAGGGGCGCTTCATTCTTTGTTTAACTGCGATTTACTTGACGGTCAGATTGCCATACAGCCAGGCGTAGGTGGCACAAACCTCCTCCGGAAACTGGTGCATGATTTCCAGCATATCGACCTCGTCGCAGGGGTGGCCACTTTCACAGTGGCGCGTCGGACAACAGGCGCAGATTGCTCGCATGGTTTCAATTCTTTTGTCTTCGGGCATAGTACAACCTCCAAATGTTTTCCGGCGTAGGCAAGAAAGACTTGCCCACTTAAGTTGATACGAACTTCCCTTGTATTATAAAAAGTTTTTCGCGAGAAATCAAGTAAAAAGAGAAAATTTGTCTACAAAACTTGAAAAGAATTCATTTTTAAGATATAGTTTAAGTATTGCAAGGTCAAAAGAAAAGAAGGATAAAAGATATGTATTTGAAAAGATTAGAATTACAGGGGTTTAAGTCATTTGCCGATAAATCTATATTAGAATTCAAACCAGGAATTACTTCCGTTATTGGACCAAATGGTTCCGGAAAAAGTAATATCTCGGATAGTATTCGCTGGGTACTTGGCGAGCAAAGCATGAAATCTTTGCGCAGTTCCAAAGCAGAAGACATTATCTTTGCTGGAACCCAAGCTAGAAAATCCCTCGGATTTGCAGAAGCCTCCATTGTAATCGATAATACAGATGGTTCACTTCCAATCGAATACTCCGAAGTAACCATTACCAGAAAAATTTACCGAAGTGGAGAAACGGGATATTTTATCAACAAAGTGCCATGCCGTTTGAAAGATGTTCTAGAACTATTTATGGATACTGGAATTGGAAAAGACGGATACAGCATTATTGGACAGGGAAAAATAGACGAAATTCTAAGCAATAAATCCGAAGACCGCAGACATATTTTCGAAGAAGCGGCAGGGATTGTAAAATACCGTACGAGAAAGCAAGAATCCGAAAAGAAACTAGAACAAACCAAACTCAATCTTCTTCGTATCAATGATATCCTTTCCGAAATTGAAGCCTCGATTGAGCCACTTAAGGTACAATCGGAAAAAGCAAAACAATATTTAGACTTGCGAGAAGAATTAAAGAACATTGAATTAGGTGTATTTGCCGTTAATACTGAAGACTTTAAGGAAAAAATCAAAAAGATTACTGAAGATATGACTATTCTCGAAGAGCAAAAAGGACAAGAAGACGAAAAAATGACGAAAATTGGGGAAACCAAAGAAGCCCTTCGAGCAGAAATTAACCAAATTATTAACGAAATTGAACAAATGCAAAATAGCAGTTTTGAAAGTAGCAATCAAATCGAAAAATTGCAAGCAGAAATCAGCATCCACCAAGAAAAAATCCAAAATAATGAGCAAAACGAAAAAAGACTATTGGAAGAAATCAAACAAAATGAAGAACGCATGAAAGAACTAACCGAAGAAAAAGAACAGAAGAATGAAAAGAAAACCAATCTAAGTCAAAACAAAGAAAAATTTCAAAAAGAATTAGAAGAAAAAGAAGCCAAACTTGCTGAACTATCCCAAGGACTATCCGAAAAAGAGAAGGAAATCGAAGAGAAAAAGCAAGTCATTGAACAAAATACAGACCGCAAGTATGAAGTCCTAAACGATATCCATAGTTGCGAGATTTACCGCGAAAACTTAGACAAGAAAAAGTCTGGCAATCAATCTGAAATTCAAGCAACTATATCCGAATTAGACGCAAAGCGTGATGAAAAGCAGGAACTTGGCAAGACTTTTTATGAGATTGAAGCAAGAAGAAATAAAACGGCGGGAGAACTTGAGGCATTAAACCAGAAGCGTGAGGAAATCCACCAAAAGACCAAGGAATACGATAAACAACAAATCGACTGGACCGAAAGTTATCGTATGAAAAGCACCAGACAAAAATTCTTAATCGAAACCGAAAAAGAAAAAGAAGGCTATGTAAAAAGTGTAAAAGCATTGTTGCAAGAGTGTGAGAAAAATGGAGCCTTAAAAGAGGGCGTACACGGTGTTTTAGCTAACCTTCTAACGGTTCCAAAAGAATATGAAACAGCGATTGAAATGGCGCTTGGACAAGCCGTTCAAAATATTGTAACAGACAAGGAAAATGATGCGAAAAAATTAGTCGAATACTTGCGTACGAATAATTTAGGAAGAGCATCTTTCTTACCAATCGCCTCGGTTCATGGAAAAAAACTAGAACGCTTTAGCCAAGACAAAGATGCCAAAGTAATTGGAATTGCGTCAGATTTAATCCAATACGAGAAAAAATATGAGCAAATTGTATTCAGTTTGCTTGGTAGAACCGTGATTGTAGAGGATATGGATACTGCCATTAGCCTTGCGAAAAAGAACCAATATGCGTTCCGTATCGTTACCTTAAAAGGAGATTTTATTAATCCATCTGGCTCGATTACGGGTGGTTCTGTGGTTAATAAAACCGTCAACATTTTAGGAAGAAGCCGTGAGATTGAAGAACTTGGTAAGCAAATGGAAGAGTTACAAGCTAAAATAAAACAAGTAGAAAAAGAACGAGCAGATTTCTTAGACTTAAACAGCTCCATTGAAGAAGAAGCACAAAGTTTAGAAGCAAGTTTACAAGAGAGCGACATTATCTATGCAACAGAAAAGCAAAAAATGGTTGCGATTGAAGAAAATATTGCAAGATTAGAGGCAAGATTGGAAAAACTAAAACAGGATAATTTAGAAATAGACAAGCAAAAAGAAGAAAAAGCACAAGAAAAAGTATCCTTTGAAGAAAAAGTGCAAGAACTCGAAAAGCAAATACAGGCATATACAGAGGAAATCCAAAAGTTTGCAGAAGCCAACCAAGACCGTCAAAAATACATTGATGACCTTAATTTTGATATTACCAATCTTAAAATTTCGGTTAGTTCTTTTGATGAAAGTCAGTTATCCATTGACGAAATTTTAGAGCGAATTGAGCAAGAAATGCAAACCAATCGTGCAGCGATGGAGAATAAGCAAAAGCGAGTACAAGAAGCGAAAACCGAAAATGAAACTTACCAAAATGCGATACTTGGCTTCCAAGACCAAATTGAACAAGTAAAAGAAAACGCAAAAAACAGTGGAGCAAAAGTAGAAGAATTAAAGGATTTACGTACCCAAAAGAATGAAAAATTGGAGCAAATGGAACAAGAAGTAACAAGCCAATTTGAAGTATTAGAAAGTCTAAAAGAGCAAATTGTAAAAACGGATGTGAAAAAGACCAAAATGGAACAAGACTTGCAAGATACCGTCAATAACCTTTGGGGAGAATATGAACTAACACCAAGCCAAATTCAAGAGGTAGAAAAACCAGAGAATTTAGCAAAAGCGCAAAAAGAAGTAATGAACTTGAAAGAGCAAATCCGAAATCTTGGCAGTATCAATATTGACTCGATTGAAGAATACAAAAAAACCAAAGAACGTTATGATTTTATGTGTGAGCAACGTTTAGACTTAGAAAATACAGCAACAAAGTTAAGACAAGTGATTAGTCAAATGACAGATACCATGAAAGAGCAGTTTCGAGAGAAATTCAAACTCATTAACCAAAATTTTAATGAAGTGTTTGTGGAACTGTTTGGTGGCGGAAAAGCAGAACTAATTTTGGAAGATGAGGAGCATATTTTAGAGTGTGGTATTGACATTCGTGTACAGCCAACCGGCAAGAAATTGCAGAATATGATGCTATTATCTGGCGGAGAAAAAGCACTCACTGCGATTGCCATTTTATTTGCTATCCTCAAACTTAGTCCAGCACCATTTTGTATCTTAGACGAAATTGAGGCAGCACTAGATGACGTCAATGTCTATCGTTTTGCAGATTACTTACGAAAATTTAGTGAGGAAACACAATTCTTAGTGATTACACACCGTAAAGGAACCATGGAAATAGCAGACTCTGTTTATGGAGTTACCATGGAGGAAAACGGTATTAGTAAGTTACTATCTATTCGATTAAAACAATAAGAAGAAAAGAGAATTTGGAGGAATGTCCAAATTCTCTTTTTTACCTGTATCCGTAACAAGAACGGAAAAAGTGGTTAAAGTCAACTTGCGAAAAAGTGAGAAAAAACGAGCAAAGAAGAGGAAAATAGAGGAAACTATGGAATAAAATAGGACATACAATGCCCAAAACTAGTAAAAATGCTCAAAATTTGTTTATAAAGGTATATCTTATTTGAAAAAGTGCACAATATGTAGTATAATAAAAGATGGCTGTATCAAAAAAAGGAGTGTGAAATTCTATTTTAAGCAGAAGGATAAAATACTACACAAAAGAAGTTCTAAAGTTAATTAACCTAATTACAATAGGCGCATTTGCTATCCTTATGGTTGCGCTCATTAAATATAAGCCAGTTTACCGTGTAACCGTAGAAGAAGAAGAAGTTGGATATATCGCCAACCGATATGAATTTGAAAAAAGAATTAACGAAAATTTAATTGAAAATGACGACAGTGTTGTATCAAGTGAAATCGAAGGAAAGCCAGAATTCTCGTTACAATTAGTAGCATACAATAAAGATACCAACGAAGACGAGATTTTTGACCGAATTGGAAACTCTGTTAGAACTGTTTATCGTATGTATGCACTTACCTTAGATGGAGAAACAACCGAGTATGTAGAAACACTTGAAATGGCAGAAGCATTAGTAGAAGATATCAAAGAAAAATATGATGAAGAATATACATCCAAAGTCGGCATTGTAGAAGTATATACTGAAAACAAAGCAGAACAAGAAACTGAATATATGCTAGCCAATGTAACAACCCAAGACTTAGTGAGAGAAGAAGTAGAAGAGGAAGAATGGAAAAGAGCCCATACCTTAGATGGTGTGCTTTTTGCCAAACGACCAGTAGCAGGAAGAATTACTTCACGTTTCGGAAGCCAAGAAGCAATCCGTGACCATGCCCATAAAGGACTAGACATCGCAGCACCAAATGGTACAAGCATTTATGCAGCAGCAGACGGAACCGTAAAATTTGCAGGTATGAACAATGGAGGATATGGAAATCTCGTTGTCATTCGCCATGGAAATGGAATTGAAACGTACTACGGACATTGTAGTAAAATCTTCGTATCCGAAGGACAAAATGTATCTGCCGGGACAAGAATAGCAGCAGTTGGTTCAACAGGGCGTTCTACCGGAAACCACTTACACTTTGAAATCCGAAAAAACGGTTCGCAAATCAACCCACAAAAATATTTATATTAAAACAAAGGAAAGTAGACAAAAAGTCTGCTTTCTTTTTCTTTTTATGATATACTAGAGAAAAACCAAAGAAGAAAAGGAGCAAACATGAACCTAGGAGTAGATATTGACGGCGTGTTAGCCGATGACGATACTTACCGTGTAGACCATATTGCAAAGTTTTGCTATGAGCACGGATTACCAGAAATGGAAAATCCGAATGCCTATGAGCAAAAATGTAATTGGACAGAAGAAATCTTAGAAAGGTATCGCCAAGAATACTTTTTTACCTATATCCGAAACGCACCAGCAAGAGCATACAGTGCAGAGATTTTAACAAAACTGCATCAAAAAGGACACCGCATTATCATTATCACAGGAAGATATCAAACGCAAGAAAACTCTGCATTAGGAGAGCAAATGAGGCAAGATACCATCCAATGGCTAGAAAAGAACCATATTCCCTATGATGCAATCTATTTTACCCATACTCCAAAAGTACAAGAAATCAAAGAAGCTAAAATTGATGTGATGATAGAAGATAATCCAGAAGTTATCCGAGAATGTGCTAAAATTACAAAAGTTTTTTGTATGGATAATCGATATAACCGAGATGTAATACTACCAAACCTTACACGTGTGTATAGCTGGTATGATATTTATGCAAAATTAGTGGCAATAGGATATTGATTTTTCAAGTATTTCGTGGTAAATTGGAAAGGGAAAACCGAAGAAAAGAGGAAGAAAAATGGGAGAAATGCAAGCAAAGAATTGGAGAAGAGAGCAAAGAGTAATTGACCATGGTCCAGAACTATTGGTTCCAGAAGAACGATATGAAGAAAACCGACAAAGGCGTATGCAAGAAGAACAAATTCTACAAAGTATGACTTACCGTTCAGATGGGGCGTACACTCGTAATGCAAGAACAGCAAACGATAGGCAAGGTAGTATACGTGGTTCTGGCGTACAAGAAAGAAAAGTCTATGCTTCTCGTCGTCTAATTGCAGGCGTGTGTGCTAGCCTAGCACTATTAGCAGGCACCATTTCTTATGCCCATAATTATATGGCAAGTCAAGCCCCAAGCCAAACCAGTACAACGATGGTAGAAATGGCAGGAATTGAAGCACAAGAACTTGGTTTAACCCCAGAATTAGTCCAAAAATTGAAAGGATATGAAGCATTTTTCAACTATTTTGATCCAAAACAAGAAATTAGCGAAGAAGTAGTACTTGCCAAAATTGCTGAAATTAACCAACTAAAAGACGAAGTATTAAGTCAAAAATTAGGAAGCCTATTCCGGTGTACCATATTATGAAGTAGAGCCAGGAGAATGGTATTTTGATATTAAATCCGGGGACTCTGGAGCCAGTATCCAAGTCGGAAAAGATATCCATCTTGGAACACCAGCCTTACCAATCTTCAAGAAAAACGATATCTCCAAAGACATCACTGCATATCTCCAAGGCTTTTCTAGAATTGATGAATTAGCTAGCAAAGTAAAAGAAGACAAGATTTCAGAAGCAGGAGCCATCCAAAGATTAGGCGATGTATACTTTGAAAAGATTGAAATTATGGCAAATGCAGAATTTTCAAAAGATGACCACAACAATGTAAAAGTTTCCTATGAGCAAGAAAAAGAAGTGAATCGTGCAGTTCGAAACGGGGAATTAAGACCAGAAGCAGACGAAGAAATGGAAAGATAAAGTTGAAATCTGTCGCCAAGATGTCATAAACTTGTAAAAAAAATGTAAAAGATATTGCAAGCCCAAAATGATTATGATATAAGTATAAGTAAGATAAAAGGAAGAGAGGCGGACTTTTATGGAAGAGGTTACCAGCCAAAGTAAAAAGACAATTTTAATCGTGGATGATGAAAAACCAATCGTAGATATTCTTGTATATAACCTACAAAAAGAAGGTTATGAAACGCTAGAAGCAAACGATGGAGAAGCAGCAATCGATATCGCATTAAAACAAAAACCAGACTTAATTTTGTTAGACATCATGCTACCAAAAACAGATGGATTATCCGTTTGTAAAAGAGTAAGACAATCTTTGAACATTCCAATTTTAATGCTATCCGCAAGAGATGAGGAAATCGATAAAATCCTAGGATTAGAACTTGGTGCAGACGATTATGTAACAAAGCCATTTAGTGTAAGAGAATTAATGGCACGTGTAAAAGCAAACTTAAGAAAGGCAGACATTGCAAAAGGAGACTCGCCAGAAGAAACCGAAACAGTAGAGCCAGAGAAAAATGAAAATCTAATTGTTGTTGGTGATTTAAGTCTAGACTTGAATAAGTTTGAAGTCAGAGTACGTGACGAAGTAATTGACTTAACACTAAGAGAATTTGAAGTATTGAAATATCTTGCTAACCAACCAGGACAAGTTGTAACCAGACAGACCCTACTTGAAAAAGTATGGGGCTATGAATATTATGGAGATATTCGTACGGTTGATGTTACTATCCGTAGAATTCGTGAAAAAATCGAGAAAGATACATCTGCTCCAAAGATTTTAATTACGAAACGCGGGGTTGGATATTATGTATCAACCAAAAAGGTGGACAAGAATTAGTTGTCCATCTTTTTCTTTTCAGAAAGGACGAAACCATGCTAAAACATATTCAAACAAAACTAATTTTAATCTATTTAGCAATCGGGCTTATTATCATTTTAGGACTAGGGGCTACTTTTTTTGTTTCTTTGTACCATTTGCAGGGACAACTCGGAACAGAAGCATGGCAAAGTACAGCGGAAATTAGCCAGTTACTCGGCACACAGATTACACAAATTCAAGTGGTATTGTGCATTTTTATCCTTGTTTTTTGTATCATTATGGCATTAGTTGGCTTCTATGTTTCTAGGTCCATTATTGCACCAATTCAAAAATTAGTAAAAAGTGCAGAAAAGATTGCCAAAGGGGAAGAAATTCCAGAGAAAGAGATTATTAGCAACAAAAAAGCAAATGAAGTAGACGAATTGGTAAATGCTTTTGCACTTATGACCAAGGAATTAAAGCAAAACTTGCAAGAAGTGAATAAACAGAAAAAGCAAATTGAAACCATTTTGCTTCACATGACCGATGGAATTATTGCATTTGACGTAGAAGGAAACATTATCCATATTAACCCAGCAGCCAAGAAGTTTTTGGGATTAGAAGAAGAAAATACCTTTGAAACTGTATTTGAAAAAATGCAAATCGATGTGAACCTAGAGAAAATTATTTACTTAGAAGAGTGGACATCTTCGGAGCAAAAGATTCATGTAAATGACCAATACTTAAAGATTATCTTTGCACCATTTCGTAACGAAGATAACAAACCACTTGGTGTTATGACAATGATACAAGATATTACGGAGCACGTAAACTTGGATAATATGCGAAAAGAATTTGTAGCAGATGTATCCCATGAGTTAAAGACCCCAATCACCTCAATTATGGGCTATGCAGATACGCTGCTAGAAGGAGAATATGACAAAGAAACCCAAACTCGTTTCCTTGGCGTTATTACCGCAGAAGCAAGAAGAATGGCAAAACTCGTAACAGACTTACTTGCCCTATCTCGTTATGATACTAATAAAGAAGTGGTTGAAAAAGCCGAATTTGATTTAGGAGAATTGGTAAAACAGTGCCAAGAAAAACTAGACTTAGAAATTCAGAAAAAAGAACATCATGTTGACTGTTTTGTAACAGCAAATGTGCCACCAGTTTATGCAGATAAAGATGGAATTGAACGAGTGGTATTAAATATCCTAACCAACAGTATTAAATATACCCCAGAAAAGGGAGAAATTAAGATTTATGTAGGTTTTGTCTACAATGATGCGTATATTAAGGTAATCGATAATGGAATTGGAATTCCAGAAGAAGATTTAACTCGTATCTTTGAGCGTTTTTATCGTGTGGATAAAGCCCGTAGTAGAGAACTTGGTGGAACGGGACTTGGTTTATCCATTGCCAAAGAAATCTTAAATCAAAACAATGGCGATATTGATATTAAGAGCGAAGTTGGAAAAGGAACTGAAGTAGTCGTAAAAATACCAACCAATGTGAAAGTACAAAAAATGAACAAGAAGAAAGTAGCAGACGAAGAACAAGAAACTAGTGAAGAAGAGAAATAAAAGAAAGAGGGTGTCCATAATATGGACACCCTCTTAGAAGGTCTTGCTGTTATATTTTCTCAAAAAAATGATAGAGTGCTGTATCGTTTTGCTTAACAGCAATGTTCAAGGCTTGGGCTTCTTTCTCATAGTCTTCCCGGGTTAAAGGAACTCTCTGGTTATTTTCTCCTTTGCTGTAAGCAAGTTCGCTAATGACAAACTTGACATTGGGAAAAAGTTTGAGTAATTGCTGTAACTCGATAAAGTCCTGTAATTCACAAGGAAAATGCAAATCTACGTCATTGGAATTGCTACTGTTAAAATTAGCAAGAGCCATGCCACCAGAGATATGAATAATCTCAACCTTGTGGCAGTTCAAAGCACGAACATACTCGTTAAATTGCATTTTGTGGTCCCTAGCTGCGATTTTAGCATGAGCAATATCGAAAACGCCAAAGTCTAACTGTTCCCACATAAAGTTGATAAAATCTGGATGGGTGCTTTGCAGGGTCATATAGTTTGCTTTACCACTGGGATTGACAAGTGAAAATACATTTTCTCCGCCGAGTCGTATGGCAGGGAGGAGAGTTCGCATATCTTCTAGGTTCTTCCGGAAGTTGACAAACGGGTCGCCATCTCCTTCAAATTGTCCAATGTGCGTACTAAAATGTGTTGCGTGGGTTTGGGTAAGCAATTTTCGGTTCAGGTCGTTGTTTGCGTTCTGAGCAATGTTGGGCGAGTTCCAAGCGGGTCGAAAGTTAATAAGACCGTGTAAATCTGCCTGTGCTGTTTGAGGCAAATCCATTAGAAATTGTTCCAATTCTTCTGGATTGCACCGTATGCCGGGAAATTTCAAGGTATCTATGAAGCCGGATATGCCAAGGATAGACATCGAAGAAATATAATTGATGCCTGTCTGTATCATAAGGTCAAGACCTCCTCATAAAAAAGTAAATAATACCTATATTATACACTAATTTACATAATAAGTCAAAAACACAAAAAGAAAAGATGAAACAAATGAAATGTTTCATCTTTTTTATCGTATCTATTTTAGTGTAACTCTGTTTTCGGTTGTTGTAAGTTAATATGAATAACTGTACCCTCTTCCACGGTAGTTCCAGCTGTAATATTTTGAGAAATTACTTTTCCACTACCCATATAAGAGATATTTAAGTTCTTTGCTTTTAGGGCATTTCTAGCCTGTGTTAAGGTATATCCCTTTAAGTCTGGAACCGTTTGGCTAACAGTTGCAGTTGAGTCTTCGGTATATAACTTAATGATAGAAGAGTTTTCAAGCGGTGTACCTTGTTTTGGTACTTGGTTTGTAACAATTTGATCCGAACCGCCAGAAGCACTAGCAATAAAGCCTGCGTCACTAAGAATTTGTTTTGCCTCTGAAATCGTCTTATTACGAACATCTGGCAAAGATTTTGTTTCTGGAACAGAAATATTTTGCTCAAGTTCCGTATTATTTGGAATTTCTAGGTATGGCAAAATCTCAGATGCAATTTGTGATACGACAGGACCTGCTAATTGTCCTCCTTGATGGCTTTGCCCCTTTGGGTCATATAACGTAACAAGGATAACAAGTTCTGGGCTCTCGGATGGAGCAATTCCAATATAGGAAGCAACATAAGCGGTATCATTTCCTTGTGGCTCCGAAGTACCAGTTTTTCCTGCAATCGAATAACCACGTACCTGACCATAAGAACCAGTACCATCATTGACAACAGAGGTTAGCATATCTAACATCTTCTTCGAGGTATCTTTCGAAATAACGGTACGAACTTCCTTTGGTTCAATGGTGGTAATAATTCCGGTATCGGCATTTTCAATTTGACGAACTAAACGAGGTTGCATTAAAACACCATCATTGGCAACAGCAGAAACAGCCGAAGTAAGTTGAATTGGTGTTAGGGTAATTCCCTGTCCAAAAGACATGGTTGCAAGTTCCACAGGACCTAATTTAGAAAGACCATGGAAAAGACCTTTTTCTTCTCCAGAAGTATCAATACCAGTTTTGGATAAAAGACCAAAAGCGTCATAATAGTTATATAAAGTCTCGCCACCGATTTTTCTTCCAAGTTGCATAAATGCAGGATTACAAGAATTCATGAGTGCTTGTCTTAAGCTTTGATAACCATGTGCTGCAGACTTCCAGCAACCGATACGAGTATCTCCAAATTCTTCATAACCAATACAGTTGAAATCCACGTGGTCTGTTACACAAATTCCTTCTTCTAAGGCAATGGCAGCTGTTATAATCTTAAATGTAGAACCCGGTTGGTAACTTTCCGATACGGTTCTATTTTTGAAAGTAGCTTTGACAGCAGAGTCTTTTTCTTCTTCGGTCAAACTCTCCCAATCATGATATTGTCCCTTCAAATTCTCGTTTGCGATAAATGGTTCATTTAAGTTGTAGTCTGGATAGGAAACCATAGCTAAAACATCGCCGGTTTTAGGATTCATTACCACAACGGTACCACCATTTTTACAATCATAACCAAGAACAGCTTGCTTTAGATATTTTTCACAAATGGACTGAATATTGGCATCAATGGTAAGCGTTAGATTACAACCATTTTCAGCAGCGATATAGGTTTCGTTCTTATCTGGAATGAAATCTTGACTGGCATCTTTTTGGGTAATGATACGACCAGGAGTACCGGTTAAAATACTATCCCATTTTTGCTCTAAGCCATAGAGACCTTGATTATCTGAACCGCAGAAACCAAGCATATTAGAGGCTAAACTACCATAAGGATAATAGCGCTTCTCGTCCTCATCAATGTTAATGCCAGAGGTACATTTTTCATCTGTCATCCATTTGCGTAGCTGGTCGATTTTCTCCTTCTCTTGTTTACGAGCGATTGTTTCAAAAGCCTTTGTGCTATTGACTTTCTCGAGTGTACTCTCATAATCTAATTCAAAGATATCGGAAAAAGCCTTTGCCACTTTTTCTTTGAGAGCCTTTGTCTTTTCCTCGTCAACCGCCTTGTTTTTCACAACACGAATTAAATTCGGATTGATGGTAACTGTATCTACTTTAGCACTAATGGCAAGTGCTTTTCCATTAGTATCGTAAATCTTGCCACGCTTTGTACTAATGACTTTGCTTGTGGAAAGTTGTTTGTTCATATCTGCTCGGAATTCATCTCCATCGATAAATTCAATCCAAGCAATACGAAGAACTAAGACAATAAATAAAGCAATCGCAAGAAGCATAAAAATACGCAACTTCTTATTGGCACTACCAGAGGTAATCGGGTCTGGTTGATAAGGATTTGCTTTTTTCTTAATCGTTCTTGTATTTCGGATATTTTTCATATTTCTTGTGTATTTTGAATTTCTTGACTGATTTGTAATTCCAATCACCTACTTTTTCTTTTGTTTTTTATTGGATAATTTTCCAATTTAATTGTACAAGAAGAAAACCAAAAAAGCAACTAAAATAGGGAAATTTCACAAAACATTCAAAAACACAAAAAATACAGAAAGACTACCTTGTAAAATCTGTAAAAATCCTGTATAATAGGAAAGAGGGAGTTTTCCAAAATGGATGGATTAAGAGAAGAAACAATTCGTTTGATGAAACGATATCAAATAACAGCAAATAAAAAATTAGGACAAAATTTCTTAATAAACGAAGAAGTGGTAGAAGAAATTATCCAAACGGCAAGGATTACCGAAAAAGACCTTGTTATTGAAATTGGACCAGGACTTGGAACACTAACTTCAAGATTACTCGAGCGAAGCGGAAAAGTATTAGCAATTGAACTCGATGACCGAATGATTGGCATTTTACAAGACCAATTTGGCGGAAAAGAAAATTTTGAACTACTGCATGCAGATATTTTGAAAGTCCCACTTGCAGAAAAAATACGGAGCCGAAAAACAAACTGGCAAATATGACCAGGTAAAAATTGTAGCAAATTTGCCATACTATATTACAACACCAATTATTATGAAATTACTAGAAGAAAGACTAGAGATTGAACATATTACAGTTATGGTACAAAAAGAAGTAGCAGACCGCCTAACCGCAAAACCAGGCGATAAAATGGCAGGAGCCATTACCTACTCTGTTTGCTATTACACTATCCCAAAAGAAGTGGTGTTTGTACCAAAGAACTCATTTATTCCAGCACCAGAAGTAGACTCTGCTGTTATTCAACTGCAAACTCGAAAAGAATCACCAGTTGCATTAGCAAGTGAGAAAGACTTTTTTGCTGTAATCAAAGCAAGTTTTATGCAGAGAAGAAAAACACTCAAAAACGGACTACAAAATGCGAAACTGTTTGGAAAAGAAGAAATCCAAGAACTCTATCAAGTATGTAACTTACCAGAAAATTGCCGAGGTGAGAACTTGAGTTTAGAGCAATTTGCACAAATTGCGAATTACTACACGAGCCACCAGAAAAAAGATTAGAAAGAAAGGAGAAGATATGAACCAGATTATTGTAACAGAGAAGATTTATGTAACACCAGAGTTACGCCGTAAAAAGAAGATTTACAAAATTCAATTTGCACTATCTGTTTTTTTCATGATTCTATTATTCTCCTATTATATCTATGCAGAATATGAAAGAGACAAAAGTGAGCAAGTGTCTCAAGATATTTTAACGAGCATAGCACAAACCAAAGGAAATATAATCGATAACACCATCAGTAATAGTGAAATCCTAGTTGTTACGGTAGAAGCTGAAAATGAAATTGCACAACCAACGAACCCAGTTGTACAAGAACCACAAACAGATGGATTGGGAGTGTATACCGCAGAAGATGGCAGACAATATAAAACAGAGTCCATCTTAAAAATACCAGTCTTAGACCTCAATTATCCAATCTTATCCGAACAATCGGAAGAATTGCTCAAGATTTCTCTCAATAAATATTGGGGACCTGCACCAAATGAAGTAGGAAACTATTGCATTGTAGGACATAACTACCGTAGTGGAAAGATGTTTGGAAATTTATCCAAAATTAAAAATGGTGATCAAGTAGAATTAACGGATGCAAGTGGACGAACACTATCCTATTCGGTTTATAATAAGTTCATTGTAGAGCCAACTGATACAGACTGTACAAGCCAGATTACCAATGGTTACAAAGAATTAACCTTAATCACTTGTACCAACCAAGGAAAGCAGAGATTAGTTGTAAAATGTCGAGAAATTTAAGAAAAAACTTTACGGACAAAAAAATCTATGTTATACTGACATTGTTAAAATAATTGAATAAAGAAAACTTTATAGAGATAAGTGGAGGGACCGACCCAGTGAAACTTGGCCAACCAGCGAAAAAAGCAAAGGTGGCAAAATCGGAGTATATAGTAATATACGGTTATGAAGAAATCAAAGTATCACCCTATTTCTATGAAAGTACAGAAAAAGAGGTGATATTTTTTGATGTAACAAAAAAGCAAAATATGGAATAAGAAAAGGAGAAATGAAATGAAAAATTATTTTTTTACCTCAGAAAGTGTAACAGAAGGACATCCAGATAAACTCTGTGATAGCATTTCTGACGCTATTTTAGATGCTTGTCTTGCCCAAGACGAAAATGCAAGAGTAGCAGTAGAAACCTTCGCAGCCAATAACACCATTACCATTGCAGGACAAGTTACGATGCAAGGAACACTCGACGCAGAAAAAATTGCAAGAGAGAAAATCAAGGAAATTGGCTTTGATTGTGCCAAAACAGATATGGATTATGCAACTTGTAAAATCGTGGTAGATATTACCAAGCAAAGTCCAGATATTGCAATGGGAGTAGATGTTGGAGGAGCAGGCGACCAAGGAATTATGTTTGGCTATGCTTGTGATGAAACCGAAGAATATATGCCATATGCGATTGCCATGGCACATAGACTATCCAAGCGATTAACGGAAGTACGAAGAAACGGAGAAATCCCATATATTCGTCCAGATGGAAAAACACAAGTAACAGTAGAATATGAGGAAGATAAGCCAAAACGTATTGAAACCATTTTAATATCCACACAACATGAAGAAAATGTGGATATGGACACCTTAAAAAAGGATTTAATGGAAAAAGTAATCCGCAAAGTAATCCCAGCAGATAAAATAGACGAAAACACCAAAATCTATGTGAACCCAACTGGAAGATTTGTAATTGGTGGACCGCTTGGCGATACCGGACTTACAGGACGTAAGATTATTGTAGATACCTATGGTGGATATGCACGTCATGGTGGCGGTTGCTTTTCTGGAAAAGATGCAAGCAAAGTAGACCGTTCGGCAGCATATATGTTAAGATATATTGCGAAAAATTTAGTAGCAAATGGCTATGCGAAAAAGTGCGAAATCCAAGTGGCGTATGCGATTGGAATGAAAGACCCATTATCCATTTGTGTCAATACCTTTGGAACAAGTGAAAAAAGCGAAGAAGAACTAGCCAAATTCGTGCGTGAAAAATTTGACTTAACCCCAGCGGGAATTATCCGTAACTTAGACTTGAAAAAGCCAATCTATGAGCAAACGACAAACTATGGGCATTTTGGAAAACCAAACCTTCCATGGGAGCAAATTTGTAAAATGTAACCGAATCGAAAATGCAGGAATTTCTTTTGAAATAACTGCATTTTTCATGGTTCTATGTTAGAATAGTAGAAAATAAGATAAAATGGGAAAGGAGAAAGACGATGGAGAGAAAATTAAACATAGTAATCGAGAATTGTCCACAAAATCATAAATGCCCAGCGGTAAACGTTTGTCCAGTTGGAGCATTAAGCCAAAAAGATTTTGAAGCACCTAAAATCGATTATGATAAATGTATCAAGTGTGGCAAATGTTCTAATTTTTGCCCGAAAAAAGCATTGGTATTAGAATAAAAAAAGGTAGGTAGGGCATTTACCTACCTTTTTCTTTTTCCACACAAAAATGTTATTGGAAAATGAGTTTCTGGTACTTTTTTGCGACCTTCTCCATAAAATACAAGAGGGGAGGTGAAAATATGGCAAAAATAATCGTATACAACAATGATACGAACCGTATGGAAACATATTATCGAGGAGAAAATGAACCAATGCCATATAACACAAACGGAACACTTAAAGTAAAAGAGTTTCGTGGCTCAAGTAAAAGTGATACGCTATGGACGGAAAAGAGGGCTATGCAAGCATGGAATAGCCAAAGATACTTGTATGGAAAACCAATACCGGTTGGCTATGCGTTCAAAAGACCTTATGAGGGAGGGCACGGCTCCCAATCACAACATTATGCTGGTGTTGCCTTTGATGTAGGGCAAAGATTAAGCAATAGCCAAAGAGATGCTATCCGAAGAAGTGCTATTGCTTCGGACCTATGGCGGATATGTGGAACCCGCCAACTTGACTCCGACTTGGGTACACTTTGACCGAAGAAGAGGAAAGCCTGCTTGCTCAAGTGGAGGTTATCCATTAACAAGAGAAGGTGCTAGAGGAGCCTATGTGCTCATTGCACAAGATAACCTAAATACATTGGGCTTTCGTACCGGTGGCTTAGATGGTATCTTTGGAAAGCAAACCACAGAAGCGGTAAGAAGTTACCAAAGAAGTAGAGGGCTAGGAGCCGATGGAATAATTGGCTGTAACACTTGGCGTTCTTTACAAGAAGATGTTGTAGGAACTGGGCGAACTGCAACAACACTAGACTAGAAAAAAGAAGATGAAATGCGTTTTCATGAAGTTGTAAAATGAAAGTAGACACAAAAAAAGAAAGTGTTTACTTTCATTTT